>DATHXZ010000577.1:0-3394 GCA_035459405.1 Chthoniobacterales bacterium | reverse complement strand
TCGGAATCGACGTGTAGCGGAGATACCGTTTCAGCGTGAGCCAGATGGATCGCGGTGAGATGCGCGTCCGCGCCTTGTTGATGAAAAGGGGGCCGGTCTGCACGTTGGCGGCAGCGCGGTAGCGAGACACAGCTTCGAGCGCTGGCGCTCCGACCGGACAGACACGTTCCTTGCGCCCTTTGCCGAGGACGCGCACGGACTCGGTGTAAAGGTCGACGTCGGCCACATTCAGGGAGGCGAGCTCGCTGAGGCGCAAGCCGCTGCTGTAGAACACCTCCATGATCGCCGCATCCCGCAGCGGCATCCAAGCTGGCGCGGCCTGCTGCTTTTGGATCCTGAGCGGTGCAGCAAGCAATTCATCGACCTGCTGGCGTGTGAGGACGAGCGGCAGCTTCTTTTCCGGCTTCGGCAGCTCCAGCTCGCGGACAGGATCGCGCGCCAGCCCTTTTCGCTCGACCAGAAACCGGTAGAACGTACGCAACGCGGAGAATTGCAGCCGGATGTAGGAGCGCGCCTGGCGCTTCTTCATCGCGGCGAAGAGATAATCGCGAAAATCGTCCGCCACGAAATCTTTCCATGTCCGGTCGTTCGCTCCGGCGCGGAATGCTGCGAGCGCCTGCCCATACGCAGTGATGGTTCGCGGCGACGCGTTCCGCTCGACGTCGAGGTAGCGCAGGAACTCTTCGACCGCTGCGTCCTTCTCGGGCGCAGGTGCAGGCTGAGTCTCAGCCTTATTGCGGGCGCTCAATCGTCAGCGGGCGCAACCGCGCTTTCGCCTGCGCGTTTGTCTGGCTTGGGAAAATTGGCGGAGGATTTGTGGAGACGAGCTGGTAATCGCGCAGGATGAATTCGGGGTAGAAACCATTACTCGCCGGCTCGTAAACCTTGTCCGGGCTGAACGTGCCGAAGAGTTTGTATTCGTGGCCGTCGTCGCTGCCGAGATTGTTCTGCGCGCGGTCGGGCGCGAGCTTTTGATGCTCGTTCACCATTGCGAGCTGCGCGGTGCTCCACGGCTGGCCGGGGCGGCGGATGTAGCCCCAGAACTTGTACTGGGCTTTGTAGTAGCGGCGGCCGATGTAATAATCGCCCGGCGCTTCGCTCTGGATCGCAGCCGCTGCCGCGGTGTTCACCTGTTGGATGCCCTGGGGCGAACGGCTCGCGCAGCCACTCGACAGGAATGCCGCGATCGCAAGTTGCAGCGGAACAATGAGGCGAAGCGCTCGATTCATGGTTGCGGTCTCTGTATCGCAGAGCCGCGCAGGCAGCAATCTCGTTTTGCACGCCGGACACGTTGCTTCTAACGTGCGGCCACAATGCTCGAGCTCGAAGTATACGCGGCAGGTGTCCGCGATTTGAACAAGATCCTGGAGCTCGATCACGAACTCGAAGCCGTGCCCGGGCTTCGCTACAAAGTCGACAGCAACCACGACCTCGTCTACCTCGAGCTCGACGAGCCGACCGTCACCTTCCGCGACATTCGCGCGATGTTTCGCAAACTCGGCCTTGAGCCGCGTTTCGTCGGTGACATCCCCGCGGAGCTGCGGCCGAAGGCGAAGACGGAACCGTTGACCGCTTAACGTCGCGGCTGCCAATCGCAGGCTGCACGACCTGCCCGGAAGATGACTGGATTAATCACCGCAGTGGGCGCAGCGGTCGTCTCGCTATTTATCTACGTCGGCGAATTAGTCGTCCTCGCGGGTGAAACGTTCGCCTCGATCGTGCGGCAGAAGATCCGCTGGCGCCTGTTCATGAACCAGATCGTCGAGATCGGGTTGAACTCGCAGCTCGTGGTCGTGATCACCGGTGGATTCACGGGAGCGGTCTTTGCAGCACAGACATTCTTCCAGTTCAACAAGCTCGGCATGGGCTCCGGGGTCGGCGCGGTGGTGTCGGTCTCGCTTTTCCGTGAGCTCGGCCCGGTGCTGACGGCGCTCATGGTCACCGGCCGGGTCGGCGCCGCGATGTCGGCTGAGATCGGAACGATGAAAGTGACGGAGCAGATCGACGCGTTGCGCTCGCTCGCTGTTCACCCTGTCGATTACCTCGTCGTCCCCCGGACGCTCGCCATGATAGTTTCGATGCCGCTGCTCGTTGCCGAGTGTATCGGCGTGGGCATAGCGGCAGGCTACTTCGTGGCGGTCGCGCTGCTCGATGTGAGCGGCACCTATTACGTTGCCAACATGGTGCGCTGGACGTCGCTGCGCGACATCATCATGGCTCTCTCGAAGGCTTTTGTCTTCGCGCTGCTGATCGTGTTCATCAGCTGCCACAAGGGGCTAACGGCGCGCGAGGGAGCGGTCGGCGTCGGCAGAGCAACCACCGAAGCGGTGGTGAATGGCTCGCTCGCGGTTTTGATCGTGAATTTCTTCGTGACGATGAGCCTGAACATCATCTTCCCGGCGGGATACCAATGATGGCAGCTACCGCTCCAGAGCATGCGACGCCGAGACTCGCCGCGGCGGCGCCGATGATTGAAGTCCGTGCGTTGATGAAGACGATCGGCGAGCAGGAGATCCTCCGCGGCGTCGATTTCCGCGTCGGCAAAGGCGAGACGCTCGTGATTATCGGCCGTAGCGGTGGTGGCAAGACCGTGCTGCTGAAGCATCTCGTCGGCCTGATGCAGCCGGATTCAGGTGAGATCTACATCGACGGCGAAAACATCCTCGGCCTGAACGAACGCAAGCTCGCCGCCATTCGTCTGAAGGTCGGCATTCTTTTCCAGGGCGGCGCCCTTTTCGACTCGATGACGGTGGAGCAAAACATCGCTTTCCCGCTGCGCGAAGCCGGCGAGCGCGATGGGAAAGTCATTCGCAAGCGCGTCGCGGAGATGCTCGACGTCATCGAGATGGAAGGGCAGGAAGACAAGATGCCGGTGAACCTTAGTGGCGGCATGAAGAAGCGTGTCGGGCTTGCGCGTGCGATCATCCGCCGACCTTCGTGCGTGCTCTACGACGAACCGACGGCGGGGCTCGATCCCGTTGTGTCGGACAGCATCAATCTACTGATTCGCCGTCTACAGGAGCGATTTCACGTCACCAGCATCGTGGTGACGCACGACATGAAAAGCGCCTTCCACATTGCCGATCACATCGGCTACCTGCATCGCGGCCGCATTCACTTCTACGGCACGCCGGAGGAGCTTCAGCGTTCGCCTGATCCGCTCATTCAGGACTTCCTGCTCGGGCGCTCGCAGGGTGTCGCCTAGCTCAAGATGGCGGCCTGACTCGGCGCAAAGCCGTGTTACATTTCGCCCGCTCTGCTTCTGGCTGAGTACAAACCGAGAGATGAGTGATCGCAGCAAAGGACTCGAGTTTAAGGTAGGCGCCTTCGTTCTGCTGGGGCTCGCGGCGCTAGCAGCCCTCGTGGTGCAGTTCGGCCGGGTAGGTGAGGGCTT
>DATHXZ010000576.1:0-1978 GCA_035459405.1 Chthoniobacterales bacterium | reverse complement strand
GGGACGTAGGTCAGGAAGACGAACGCGAGGAGAAACCCGGCCGCGAGTGAGCCGGCGTAGATGGCGATGCTCGCTTTCGAGATACGCCTGCGCCCACCGTAAACGGACTTCACGCGTCGCTTGCGCCGCACTCTCCGGAGTTCGTTCGCCATCCGCGCTCTCTATCCTCGCGCGGCGCGAGGTTTGCAAATGACGGCGCGCCGCGAAGCGGCGCCGCATTCACTGGCAGCTGTTGGCGGTGCTAACGCACGCCTGGTGCCGTGCCCCGGTTTACTGAATGGGGCCGGGCCGGAGGGTGTCGTCCTTGCTCAGCTTGAGCTTCGTGTTCTCCACCTTCTCGGCCAGCGCTTTGTTGTCGGCGTCCAGCGCGATCGCTTTCTGCCAATACTCGAGCGCTTGCGGGATTTTGTTCAGGCGCGCGTAGGTGTCACCGATGTGCTCGAACACGACCGGATCGTCGCGCGTGAGGTGTTGTGCTGCGCGCAACAGATCGCTGAGTGCCTCATCGTATTTGCCTTTGCGATATTTGAGCCAGCCGAGGCTGTCGAGATAGGCGCCGTTCGCCGGGTCGAGCTCGAGTGCTTTGTTGATCATCTGTTCGGCCTCGTCGAGGTGCATATTATGCTCGACCCACATGTATCCGAGGTAGTTGTAGACTTCGGCGGCATTAGCCGGATCCAGCACGATCGACTGACGGAAAAGGTCGGCCGCTTTGTCGAACAGACCCGCCTTCTCGGCCGCGGCGCCGTAATCGAAGTAAAAGCGCGCGGTCAACAGCTCGGCGGCATTTGCCTTGGCCTCGTTCAGCGCTTCCTCGAACGTGATGACCGCCTGTTGAGCGCGGCCGGCTTCGCGTTGCGCAATGGCAAGATAGTAGGTGAACTCCGGCGCATTCCGGAACTGCGCCCGGGCTTCGGTGAGAATACGTTCGGCGCGTTCGCTTTGCTTCAACGGCCCGATGAGCAACTCAGCGAGCCGGAGATAGCTGCGCGCATTGTTGGGTCCGATGAGAAGGCTCTGTTCGTAATTGGCGGCGGCTTTGGCGAACTCGGCTGCGGCCGCTTCGGTTTGGTTTGCACGCGCCAGTGCTCGTCCTTCGTCATCGCGCAGCTGGGCGAGCAAATCATACGCCTGGTGCTTCTCCGGGCTCTGGTTGATGATCTCCTGCAACATCTCGATCGCGCGGGCGCGCTGATTCGTAAGAATGAAACCGGTCGCGAGCTTCTCCCGCGCGTTGGCGTCGTCCGGCTGGAGCTCCAGCACGCGGAGATACAGCGGAATCGCCTCCTGAATCTGCTGCGAGGCAGCGTAGTAGTCGGCAACGTCTTTCAGCGCACTGACGTCGTCGCCGGCGGTGTCAGCGGCACGCTTGAAGACCTCGTTGACGCGCCGGAGATCATCGGGATTAGGATTTTCGTCGGGCTTGAAGAGGATCGTGGCGTAGAGCTTGCCCAGACGCGACCAGAACGCCGGATTCCGGCTTTGCACCGCCATCGCTCGGTCGAGCGCCACGAGCGCCTTTTTCGGATCGCCGCTTGTCAGCTCGATCTCATAGATGCGCTGGTAAGCATCGATGTTTTCCGGATCGAGCGTGATCGCCTGGTTTGCGTAATCCAGAGCCTGCTTCGGCTTTTGCAGATAGCGCGCGTAGATGAACGCGAGCTGCAGATACGGCCCGAGTTCCTTCGGCTTCGCCTTGACCGCGTCTTTGAGCACGTCGATCGCGCGGGGATAATCTTCCTGCCGGGTGAGGAGAGAAGCCACACGCGAGGCGAGCTCGATCTCGCCTGGATCAACCGTGAGAACCTTCTGGTAAACGACGAGCGCAGCCTCGAGTTCGCCATTCTCCTCGAGACGCGCACCTTCGACGAAATTCGCCAACGCGTCGGCTTTACGCTGCGCGGCGGGCTGCAGCGCGAGATCGGCAGGCGGATGGGCCCGCAGAGAATCGTCCACGCCGGGCCGCACGCGAATCGCC
>DATHXZ010000575.1:0-2795 GCA_035459405.1 Chthoniobacterales bacterium | reverse complement strand
AACGCCGGCGTCCACACCGTTCTCGTGGAAAGCGGATGCGAGCAGCACAGCGACGAGAATCACGGTGCCGACTGGAAGGTGCCGAACCTCGCCGCCGCAGCCGACATCATTCTACGCCATGGCGTTTAAGGCGGTCGGAATCATACCGGCACGCTGGGGCTCGACGCGCTTCCCGGGCAAGCCGCTGCGTGCCATCGCGGGCAAGCCTTTGCTGCAGCACGTCTGGGAACGCTGCACCCGCGCGAAGCGACTCGACGCTGTGATTATCGCGACCGACGACATCCGGATTGCGGAGGCGGCGTTTGAGTGGGGCGCTGAGGTCTCGTTGACGTCACGCCGCCATCGGAGTGGGACCGACCGACTCGGCGAGGTCGCTTCCAAGGCGCCTGAGTTTACGCACATTCTGAACATCCAGGGCGACGAGCCGATGACAGATCCGAAGCTGCTCGATCGGCTTGTTGGCGCACTCGAAGACGATCCCGCGCTCGAGATGGTGACTGCAGCTCATCGCTTTCGCAGCGATGCCGAAGCGGCGTCGCCGCATCAGGTAAAGGTGGTGCTCAACGCAAACCGCGAGGCGCTCTACTTCTCGCGCAGCCTCATCCCATTCGTCCGCGACGGCAGCGCCAAACCGACTTATCTGCGGCATCAAGGGATCTACGGCTACACGCGCGACCTGCTGCTGCGATTCGTGCGCTGGAAACCGTCGCCGCTCGAGCATGCGGAGTCGCTCGAGCAATTGCGCGCGCTGGAGAATGGAGTAAGAATTCACGTGCTCGTCACAAACACAGGATCGCCCGGCATCGACACGCCGGAAGACGCGGCCGCGCTGGAGAAAATCCTCGCTCGCGCGGGCCGGAAGGAGGGCCGCCGATGAAGTACATTTTCATCACTGGCGGAGTTGTGAGTTCATTAGGCAAAGGCCTCGCCGCCGCCGCGCTCGGCACCCTGCTCGAGCTGCGCGGATTGCGCGTCGTGTTCCAGAAGTTCGACCCCTACCTCAATGTCGATCCCGGGACGATGAACCCGTTTCAGCACGGCGAAGTTTACGTGCTAAACGACGGCGCCGAGACTGATCTCGACCTGGGCCATTACGAGCGCTTCACGAATTGCGTCCTCTCAAGGAACAACAACCTGACCAGCGGCCAGGTTTACGAGCGCGTCATCTTGAAGGAGCGGCGCGGCGATTACCTGGGGAAAACGGTCCAGGTGATTCCGCACGTCACCGACGAGATCAAGAACCGTATCCGCGAAATTTCTGACGAGACGAAGTACGACATCGTCGTCACCGAAATCGGTGGCACGACAGGCGACATTGAAGGCCTCCCATTCCTCGAGGCGATCCGCCAGTTCATCCTCGAGGTCGGCCCGCAGAACGTCGTCAACATTCACGTCACGCTCGTGCCGTACATCAAGGCGGCCGGCGAACTGAAGACGAAGCCGACGCAGCAGAGCATCGCGAAGCTGCGCGAAATCGGCATCCAGCCACAGGTGCTGATGTGTCGGACGGAACTGCCGCTCGACAGTGAGACGCGGCAGAAATTGTCGATGTTCTGCAACGTGTCGCCACAAGCCGTGATCGAGGCGCGCGACGTTCAGAACACCATTTACGAAGTGCCGCTGATGTTGCACGACGAGCGCATGGACGAGCAGGTCTGCCACCTCCTGCAGTTGGAAACACCGCCGCCCGATCTGACGAACTGGCGCAAGTTCGTCAGCCGCATCGTCAGCCCGAAGAAGCAGGTCAAGATCGCCGTCGTCGGCAAATACATCGACCTGCAGGACGCGTACAAAAGCATCTACGAATCGCTCACCCACGCCGCTGCCAGCCAGGATTGCGGCATCGATCTCAAATTGATCGACGCTGAGACGTTGCAGGATGGCGTCGACGGTCACCTTACCGACGTCGCCGGCGTGTTGATTCCAGGTGGCTTCGGGGAGCGCGGTGTGGAAGGCAAAATCAAAGCCGCCAGGTTCGCCCGCGAAAACAACGTGCCGTACCTCGGGCTTTGCCTCGGCATGCAGGTCGCGACGATCGAGTTCGCGCGCAATGTCGTCGGCCTCGAAAAAGCGAACAGCACCGAGTTCGACAAGAATGCTCCCGACCCGGTTATCTCCCTGCTCGAGGAGCAGCGTGAGGTCATCAACAAAGGCGCAAGCATGCGCCTCGGTACCTGGCCGACGAAGATCGAACACGGCACGAAGGCTGAGAGCGTCTACGGCAGCAATGAAGCGCTCGAGCGCCACCGCCATCGCTACGAGTTCAACATGAAATACCGTGAAGCGATGCGAGAGAAGGGCTTTGAGATTTCCGGCACCTCGCCAGACGGCTCACTCGCCGAGCTAATCGAGTTGCGTGATCACCCGTACTTTCTGGCCTGCCAGTATCACCCTGAATTCCAGAGCAAGCCGAACAAGCCGCACCCGTTGTTCAAAGGCTTCGTTCAGGCGTGCCTCGCGCACCAGAGCTGACGCCGCCATCGTTTTTCGCTGCTGCGCGGCGCAGTCGGTCGTTGATTGCCACGCCAAGTCCGGTGTCCGGCACCTGTTGAGCGACGATCAGGTCCAAACCGGCCTCATCGAGCTCGCGTAGATAGCGAAAGAGATTAGCAGCGGCTTCGCGCAGATCTGCCGACGCGCTCAGCGTTCGCTCTGCCGCAAATCCGACGAGCCCCGCCCGCGACCAACTGAGCGCACCGACACGCTGACGGTGCAAGGCAACCGAGGCGATCTCATTCGTCAGCACCAGCGGCGTACGCGGCGCGTAGTGTGACGCGAGTTGCCCGGGCGCTTCA
>DATHXZ010000574.1:0-8406 GCA_035459405.1 Chthoniobacterales bacterium | reverse complement strand
CAGCAGCCAACTGGTGTGATGGTCGCGATCTTCGCGATTGCCATTGCTGCGGCGGAAGCCGCCGTCGGCTTGGCGCTCGTGATTGCGGTCTATCGCCACTTCCGCACGACGAACGTCGACAAGCTCGATCGCCTGGAACCGTGATGAACCCCTGGATTGTCCCCAATCTGTGGATCATTCCCGCGCTGCCGCTCCTGGCATCGCTTTGCATCCTCAGCCTGGGCAAAGCGCGGCGCAGACCAGCCGCGCTTGTCGCGATCTTCGCTCAGGCCGCCGCGCTGGTGCTCGCGGTCGCTGCATTTGCGCCCACGCTGGCCACACCGGGCTTCCGCGCGACGCACAACTTCACCTGGTTCACATTCGGCGAGAACGCCGTGCGGATCGGCTTCGTCCTCGATCCGCTCACCGCCGCGATGCTGATGATGATCACGTTCGTCAGTCTTTGCATCTTCGTCTTCAGCACCGGCTACATGGCCGAGGACGCGAACTTCACACGCTTCTTTGCCTATCTGTCGTTCTTCTCCGCGGCAATGCTCGGCGTCGTCATCTCAAACAGCTTGTTGCTGCTGTTCGTCTGCTGGGAACTCGTCGGGCTCGCCTCGTATCTGCTGATCGGTTTCTGGATTCACAAGCCGAGCGCGGCAGCCGCAGCGAAGAAGGCGTTCATCACCACGCGCGTTGGCGACATCGGCTTCTTCCTCGGAATCCTGTGGCTCTACGGAACCAGCGGCACGTTGCTTTTGTACGATGGTGGCCGCGGCGCCCTCGAAGCTACTTCGCTGCTGGCGATCGCCTCGTCAGCTACCTTCATCGCGTTGCTTATCTTCTGCGGTGCGGTCGGCAAGTCAGGGCAGTTCCCGCTGCACGTCTGGCTGCCCGATGCGATGGAAGGTCCGACGCCTGTCAGCGCGCTGATTCACGCGGCAACGATGGTGGCGGCCGGCGTGTTCCTCGTCGCCCGTGTGTTCCCGTTCTTTTCGTCAGGCGCAGTTGATGGTGTGACGCCGGCGCTGACGGTGGTTGTTTGGGTCGGCGTCATCACGGCGCTGATGGCTGCGCTGATCGCAATCGCGCAGGACGACATCAAACGGATCCTCGCCTACTCGACCGTCTCGCAGCTCGGGTTGATGATGGTCTCGTTAGGCGTGGGTGGCGTTGCGGCGGGCATCGTTCATCTGCTTGCGCACGCCTTTTTCAAGGCGCTGCTCTTCCTCGGCGCTGGCTCGATCATCCATGGCTCGCATCACGAGCAGGACATCCGGCGAATGGGCGGGCTGCGCCGGCTGATGCCGGTGACGTTCGCCACCTACGCGATCGGTATGATGAGCTTAAGCGGCGTGCCGCTCCTCTTCTCCGGCGCTTGGACGAAGGAGGAAATCCTGCACGGCACTGCGCATTGGCATGGCTCGCCGATTCCGCATTACCTGCTGCTGCTCGGTGTCGTGCTGACCGCGTTCTACATGACGCGGCAGATGATCTACGTCTTCTTCGCACCGCAGCGCACGCAAAACACGCCGCACGAAAGCCCGCGTGTGATGACGATCCCGCTCATCGCACTCGCCGTTTGTTCGATCGGCCTCAGCGTGATCCTCACTCCGGCGTGGCCGTGGCTGCACCAATACCTGCTTGGCCGGCCAGCGGAGTTTCACCTCGGCCGTATTATCCAGCCGATGCTGTTTTTGTCGGCTGTCCTCGTCGGCGCCGGCGTCGGACTCGGAGTTCTTCTCTATCGCAACGCGGAAACGTCTGATCCACTCGCGCAGCGGCAGCCGGCTCTCTTCCGTTTCCTCACCAACCGGATGTGGCTGGACGAGATCTACCACGCAACCGTGCTCAGGTTAAGCGCGTTCGCGGCGCTGTTCGCCGACTGGATGGACCGGAATGTGATCGATCGTCTGGCCGGCGGCGTCGGCGGCTTTGGTCAGCTCCTCGGCCTGGTCACTGCGGGTGTTGATGAACGCGGAATTAACGCCGGCGTGAATGAAAGCGCCGATAGCACGCGGGGCATCGGCCGGCTGGTGTCGACGTGGCACTCCGGGCGAGTGCAAAACTACCTGCGCGCAGTCGCTGTCGGTGCGGTGACGTTGCTGATTGTGTACGCCTGGCTCGGATGATCACCGCGCTCGTCGTCATCCCGCTGATCGGCGCGCTATTCGTTAGTGTGGCGCCGCAGAGTCGCGCGCGAGCGGTCGCACTGGGTTTGAGCCTGCTCACCGCGCTGGTGGCGCTGACGATGTGGCGGAACTTCGATGGTTCCAGCGCCGAACTGCAGTTCGTTGAGCGCTACACCTGGATCCCGGCGATCGGCGCCGAGTATCTGCTGGGCGTCGACGGGTTCAGCCTGCTGCTCGTGCTTTTGACTTCGATCGTCGTGCCGTTCGCACTACTCGCGCAACCGGCCGGTCGCGGATTCTGCGCGCTGATGCTGATCACGCAGACGGCGCTCTACGGCACGTTCACGGCGCAGAACTTCGTTCTCTGGTTCCTCTTCTTCGAGATGAGCCTGATCCCCTCGTTCCTGCTCATCAAACTCTGGGGCGGGTTGAATCGCGATCGCGCCGCAGTGAAGTTCTTCGTCTTCACGTTCTTTGGCAGCGTCGCGATGCTGCTCGCCTTTCTGGGCATCTATCTCGCGCACGGGACGTTCGACTTTGCGAGACTGGCCGGCCTCGGCGCCGCTCGTCTCCTGACCGGCAACGTGGGCTGGCTCGCATTCGGCGGAATCTTCCTCGGTCTCGCGGTGAAGGCGGCGCTGTTTCCGTTCCACACATGGCTGCCCGACACCTACGAAAACGCGCCGACGGGGGCCACGATGGTGCTGAGTGGATTGCTGTCGAAGATGGGCATTTACGGGTTCATCCGCCTGCTGCTGCCCTTGTTCCCGCACGAGATCAGCACAATTGCGCCATGGCTTCTCACGCTGGCAGTCTGCTCGATCCTCCTTTCAGCTCTCGCGGCGTGGGCGCAGTCTGACCTCAAGCGAATGGTCGCGTATCTCTCGATCACGCATCTCGGCTACTGCATGCTCGGCATATTCGCCGTTGCAGCACTGCCGCAGCGGCCTCCCGTCGAAGCGCAGGCTACACTCAGCGGTGTGATGATGCAGGTGTTTAATCACGGCATCACCGCCGCTGCGCTCTTCTACTTTGTCGGATTGCTCGAGCAGCGCCGAGGCAGTCGGACCATCGCGGATTTCGGCGGATTGATGCAACGAACACCGCTCCTTTGCGGCTGGATGAGCGTGGCGTTGTTTTCATTCCTCGGCCTGCCAGGACTGAACGGCTTCATCGGCGAGTTCCTGATCTTCAAAGGGAGCTTTGCCCTGGCTGCCTCGGCCACAGCTGTGGCCGTGTTTGGCCTTCTCTTCACAGCTGTCGCGTTGCTGCGCTGCATGCAGGCACTGTTCAGCGGACGGATTGCGAACGACGCCGCGTCCTTTGCTGATCTTCGCCGCAACGAGCTCACGGTGGTTGTACCCGTCAGTCTGCTCATGCTCGCGATCGGCATCGCGCCCCAGTGGGTCTTCAACATCTTCAACGCCACCGTCATTCAGATGGCGAGGGCACTGGCCTAGGAGATTGGAATGAGCGAACAGATCATTGCCGTCGAACAAATCGCGCCCACCATCCGCTACATTCGTGAGCAGAAGGTCCTGCTCGATTTCGACCTTGCGGCTCTCTACGGCGTAAGGACGAAGGCGCTCAATCAGGCGGTCCGACGAAATATGTCGCGCTTTCCTGAAGACTTCATGTTCCGCCTGACGCGCGCCGCGACTCATTCTTTAAGGTCACAATTTGTGACCTTAAAGCAGGGGCAGCACCTGAAGTACCCGCCCTACGCCTTCACTGAACAACGCGGCGCCATGCTCTCCAGCGCGCTGCGCAGCGAGCGCGCGGTGAAGGTGAACATCGCGATCATGCGCGCATTCGTGAAGCTGCGTGAAGCGCTCGAGACGAATCGCGAACTGGCAAAGAAGTTCTCGGACCTCGAGAAGCGCGTCGGGAAACACGACGAGGAGATTGGCGCGATGATCGACGCCATTCGGCAGCTGATGGCTGCCCGGGGAAAAACAAAACGCGAGATCGGGTTTCACGTTCGGGAGACGGCTCCGCGATACGGCGCGCGTCGCCGGAGCCGATGATCGCCTGGACGATCTACGTCACCTTCGCAGGTGCAATTGCCGCGCTTCTGGTTCCGCGGATGGCGGTGCGCGCAGTCGCGCTACTCACTGGGACGATCGGATTCGTCATCAGTCTGTTCGCGCTTTTCGTGCCGGCAGACTTCGCGTCATTCGAAACAATCGTGCGGGTGCCGTGGGTGCCGATGCTCGGCACAGAATACCATCTCGCGGCTGACGGCGTTAGCCTGACCATGGCCGTCGTGACCGGTCTCACCGCGGTGAGCGCGGTGCTGTTTTCGTGGGACGTCGATGAACGGTCCAACGAGTTCTTCTTCTGGCTGCTGCTCGTCGTGGCCGGCTCCTACGGCGTGTTCCTGAGCGCCGATCTGTTCCTGCTTCTCGTGTTCTACGAGCTGGTGATCGTGCCGAAGTACTTCCTCATCGCGATCTGGGGATCGACGAACAAGGAACACGGCGCGATGAAGCTCACGCTCTACTCGTTCTTCGGTGGAGCGCTGGCGTTAATCGGCGCGATCGCAGCATACTCAGCAGGCGGATCGCTTGATCTACAGGAACTCGCTCGATTCAACTTCCGTCCGGAACTTCAGGCGTGGGCGTTTCCGATCACGTTCCTCGGATTCGCGGTGCTCGCAGGCATCTGGCCGTTCCACACCTGGGCGCCGACGGGCCACGTCGCCGCGCCGACCGCCGGTTCAATGCTGCTCGCTGGCATCGTGATGAAGCTCGGCGCGTATGGAGCTTTGCGCGTCGCGATGAATCTCTTCCCGCAAGGCTATGAGATGTGGCGCAACTGGATCGCCGTGCTGGCGGTGATCGGCATTGTCTACGCCGCGGCGGTCGCGTTGCGGCAGCGCGATCTCAAGTTCGTGATCGGCTATTCAAGCATCAGCCACATGGGGTTTGTGCTCCTCGGGTTGGCGACGGCGAACGCACCCGGCGCAGGGGGCGCCGTGCTTCAGATGTTCTCGCACGGCGTCGTCGCCGCGCTTCTGTTCGCGGTCGCCGGAGGCATGATCTATCGCCGCACGCATACGCGTGAGCTCGCCGCTCTCTCCGAGATGCGCCTGGGCAAAGCGCTGCCGTTTGCCGGCTTCACATTTGTGATCGCGTCGGCGGCTTCGATGGGAATTCCGGGGTTCAGCGGGTTTGCGGCCGAGATCACCGTTCTGATTGGCACCTGGCGCGCTTACCCGATCGCAGTGTGGATCACCGGCATCGGCATGGTGCTGGTGGCAGCGTTCACATTGCGTGCCCTTACGAACAGCTTCTTTGGCGACGGCGCTGAGGCGACTGCCGGCCGTCCGGAGACCGATGCGCTGGAGCCGATTACCGCGGCCGAGAAGTGGGGCGCCGGCTTGCTGATGTTTTCGACCCTCGCCGTCGGCGTTTACCCCAAGGTGCTCCTCGACCGCATTCAACCGGCGGTTGAAGCGATGCGGTGGCTACCACAATGAATTACCTGCAGCTCCTTCAGCTCGCGTTGCCGGAGTGCATCGTCGTTGTCACGGCACTCGCCGTTCTGACGATCGGCCTAACGAGCGGACGCGCAGCCGATCTCGCCTCGGGCGTCGCCGCAGTGGGCCTGGTGGCCGCGGCGGCCGCAGTGGGCGGCCTTCCGGCCAACGCCTTCCTCTTCGATGGCATGCTCGTGGTCACGCCGCTGACATCACTCTTCAAGATCATCTGCCTCGCCCTCGCGTTGTTCACGGTGGTTCTCGCGCGCGCCGGCAATTTCACCCGCCACGCCGCCGAGTATGTCGGCATGATCCTGCTCGCCACCGTCGGGCTGATGTTGCTCGTCGGAACGGAAGAGCTGCTGATGATCTTCATCGGCCTGGAGCTCACCGGCTTGTCGCTTTACGTGATCACGGCGTTTGATCGCGACGACCGCAGTTCCGCGGAAGCCGGCGTGAAATACTTCCTCTTCGGAAGCATCTCGAGCGCATTCACGCTCTTCGGCCTGAGCCTCGTCTACGGCATGTGCGGCAGCACGAGCCTGAACACGATCGGCCAGAACATCGCCGCCGGCCCGGTCGCTCCGTTGCTCGCTGCGGGCATAGTGATGACTCTCGTGGGACTTGCCTTCAAAATCGCAGCCGCACCATTCCATCTCTGGGCTCCCGAGGCTTACACCGGCGCGCCCGTACCGTCGGCGGCATTCATCGCGTCGGGGTCGAAGGTTGCGTCGTTTGTCGTGCTCGGAAAAATTTTGCTCGTCGGCTTTGCGCACGCGGAAGGGAACGCCGGGTGGCAGCAGCTTTCCGCCGGCTGGGCGCCCCTGATCGCGCTGCTCGCCGCGTTGTCGATCGTGATTGGCAATCTCGCCGCGCTCGCGCAGACAAACGTCCGTCGTCTGCTCGCGTATTCTGCCGTCGCGCACGCGGGCTACACGTTGCTCGGTCTGCTCGCGGGCGGACGCGAAGGCTTCGGCGCGACGTTGTTCTACACCACGACGTATGCATTTACGCTGCTCGGTGCCTTCGGTGTCGTGGCGCTCGTGCGGCGCGAGGCAGGCGGGGACGACTTCGCGCATTTCGCGCGGCTGCGCAGTCACTCGCCGCTGCTCGCCGGATGCATGGCGGTCTTCATGTTGTCGCTCGCGGGATTGCCACCGCTCGCCGGCTTCTTCGGCAAGTTTTACCTATTCTCCGCGGCGCTCTCGGCGGGTGAAAACCAGGGCTTGCTGTGGCTCGTCGCGCTCGCGCTCTTCGGCAGCCTCATTTCGCTCTACTACTACCTACTGGTGCTCAAAGTCATATTCATCGACGCAGCCGCGCCGGGCCAAGCTGCCGATGTGCCGGCACGGTTGGATGCGATGCAGCGAATCACGGTGGCGGTGCTCGCCGCGATTGTTCTCGGGCTGGGAGTGCTCCCGTCCGCTCTGCTCGGGAGAATCGCGGCCGCGCTGCCATAGCGCCGGTTCTAAGGTAGCTCGCGCCGCGTGTACAAAAAAAGCGCGACCATTTCTGGTCGCGCTGCAGAAGCTGAGGAAAGCTAAATTGTTGGTAATTGTCTTCCTAGTTCGCGGACATTGTTAAAGCAGCGGTGATGCCAATCTGCCGCGCTGGTTGAGATTTTTTTGCAGCGTAACGCGCTCACAACTTGCCGAACATCTTCAGACACTCGCGCGCGATTGGGATTCGCTTCGCCGCGTCTTCATCCGCGTTGATGTCGATGTTCAGCGCGAACGAGTAATTGGTGCCATCCCGATCGACCCATCCAACCCACCAGCCGATCTGCTGGCCGGTGTCGGGCCAGTGCCAGCCGGTCTTGCCATGCAGCTCATATGCGTTCGTCTTCTCGAGCAACGTGATCTCCTTCACCGCGCGCACCGCTTCGGCCGTGACCGGCAACTTTCCGCCAGCGAGCGCGTGCAGAAATTCCGCCTGCTCGACGGCTGAGATCGCGAGCGGTCCATTTAACCAGAAGCGATCGACCACATTGCCGACTTCCATATTGCCGTAGCCGAGCCTGCGGACGGCTTCTCGCATGCGGTCAAGTCCAGTGCGCCGGGCGACCTCCTGGAACACGGGAACGTTCGACGCTTTGATCGCATCGCGGAGGTTCATGTCTTTCTCCCACCGCTTCAGCCGCTGCGGTTTCCCGCCGTAAGGCACAACCTCCTCGATGCTCGACACGACGGCAGCATCGAGACCAATGAGCGCATTCGGCACCTTGAATGTCGAAGCCGGGACGTAGCGTTGTTTCGCGCGGGCTTCGTCCGAGACGAACATGCAATCCGCGCGAGGATCGAACATCACGAACGTGCCGACGACGCCGTTTGCTTCGAAGAGCGCGGCGAGCTCCGGGCACGCGGCGGAATTCGTACCCGCTGCTCGACGGACCGAGCAGCAACAATCCGGCAAGCGTCCGAGCGATCGGATCATGCGAGATCGAGCAGCCTAACTCAGCTCCCAGCAGGCCGCAGCGCCATCCGCGATGCGGCAGACGAAGGCTGCCGGTGAATGCCCCGTGCGCTTCGCGTGGTGCGACCGAATCTGCTCCGCGATCGCCTCTGCGTCAGCCGCACGCACCAGAGTGACCGTACCACCGCCGAATCCGCCGCCGGTCAGGCGTGACCCGAGGACGCCGGCGGTTGAGCGCGCCGTATCGACGAGCGCGTCGAGTTCCGGCGTGCTGTTCTCGAAATTCGTGCGCGAGCTTTCATGCGACGCGTTCATGAGAGCGCCGATCGCGGCAGCGTCGACTTCGCGCAACGCATCGATCGCCTGCCACACGCGCATGTTTTCGCCGACGATATGCGC
>DATHXZ010000573.1:0-2219 GCA_035459405.1 Chthoniobacterales bacterium | reverse complement strand
CTCTACACCTCGGAAGACGATACCGATTACACGTACATCGTGCCGTGTAAGCAGTAGGCGGATTACGCTGCGGGCTGCCGTGTTGCAGACTCCGGCATACACTGGATAACGTGAGGGGCTAAAGGAGGATGCCGCTTACTGCGGACGCGGTGTTCCTACTGCAACGCGGAGCCGATCCGAACCGGGCGGCGCGTGACGGGATGACACTCGCGAAAATTCTGCTGCAAAGTCGGGAACAGTATGGGCGAAAGAAGACCCCGCCGCCGAATTTCCAGCCGCTCTCGGATTGGGCGAAGGCGAATGGGCTCGTGACGTAATCAGCCGAGCCTCGCCAGAACACTAGCTCGGAGACGGCACGGCAGGCTGCTGCTCGCTTGTCTCCGTCTCAGCTTCCGAACTTTGACCGGCCGCTGCGTTGTCGAGCTTGCGCTGTTTCTTCTCAGCTTTCTTGCGCTGCTTCTCGAGCTCCTTGCGGCGCTTCTCGCCTGAGTAATTTGGTTTAGCCATAAGAGTGGCCAGCACCTTACCACAAAGATGCGCGTCCGTCGGCATCCCTCGCCGGGAGAATGACGCCCGTGATTCGACTCGCGCGCCCACAGCCGCCGAGCCGGAGCCTTCAGGCGAGCGGTTTGCCGCACCGGCGACAGAAGCGCGCCGCGCGATCGGATTCAATCGTCTCGCAGTTTGCACAGACGCGCGCATCCCGCGCTCTCGCCGCCTGGCGCAATTCCATCGAGAAGATCCCGGTCGGCACGGCAATGATTCCGTAGCCCATGATCATGATGAGGCTCGCGACAAGCCGGCCGAGCGTGGTGTGAGGCGTGATGTCGCCGTAGCCCACGGTCGTGAGCGTCACGATCGCCCAATACACGCTGTGCGGAATACTGGTGAAGCCATTCCCCTCCCCCTCGATCAGATACATCAGCGTGCCCATCACCATCACGATCGCGACGACGGTGAAGATGAAGACGAGGATCTTGCGCCGGCTGGCGCGCAGCGCGGTGATGAGCGTGTCCGATTCTTCGAGGAAATGCGCGAGCTTGAGCACGCGAAAGACGCGCAGGAGCCGCAGCACGCGGACCACCATCACGTAGTTCGCGGAGGTGAAGAGACTGATGAAGCTCGGCAGGATCGCGAGCAGATCGACGATGCCGTAGAAACTCCACGCGTAATGCCACGGCCTGCGAACTGCGAGCAGCCGCGCCATGTACTCGATCGTGAAGAGGATCGTGAACGTCCATTCCAGCACGCGCAGCAGCGTGCCGTGTTGCGCCTGGATCGACTTGACGCTCTCGAGCATTACAACCGTCACGCTCAGTCCGATCGCGATCAGCAAGCTGACGTCGAACGCTTTGCCGCCCGGCGTGTCGCTCTCGAAGATGACGCCGTAGAGCTGGCGCTTCCATGCCGGTTGGTCGCTCGTCGGGCGATCCTTCGGGTGGCCTTGGCGTGTCGTCATTCCATCGCGGGCAGAGGCTGAGCTGCCGTCGCCTCCATTCTGAATCGCACTGCACGGACGGCTCGCTTGTTCTCGACTCCTTCCGAGATGCCGGACGGGTTTGTTTACCGGCCGGCTTTCGTTTCCGTGGCGGAAGAAGAGGAACTCGTCACCGCGATTCAGCAGCTCGAGTTCGAGGAGATCCGGATGCACGGCGTGGTCGCCAAACGCAGGACGGTGCAGTTCGGCCATCGATATGGCTTTGAAAGTTTCAAGCTGACCGAGGCACCACCTATCCCTGATTTCCTCCTTCCGCTACGCGAGCGTGTCGGTGCGTTCGCCGGCTGCGCTGCCGAGCTGCTGGAGGAGGTGCTTGTGACCGAATACCCCGCCGGTGCTCAGATTGGCTGGCATCGCGACGCTCCACCGTTCCACGTGGTCGTTGGCGTTTCGTTGCTCGGTGAATGCACGATGAGGTTTCGGCCGTGGCCAGTGGTAAGCACTGCAAATCGCGCAGAGAAGCGGGGCAAGACGCCATCCCAGGTCCTCGCTCCTCGTTCGGTTTACATTCTGCAGGATGCCGTTCGCACAGCCTGGCAGCATCACATCCCTGCGACGAAGACGCTGCGCTACTCGATTACGTTCCGAACGCTTCGGCAAAAAGCGTGACGCGCAAGTTTCGGCAGACCGCGCAAAACAGCTTGGGATTCGCGCCGCTAGCAGCGAAGGTCCTGCAGTATGGGAAACAGCAAAGGCAGAGACAATGTCAAGAAGCGCGCTG
>DATHXZ010000572.1:0-6624 GCA_035459405.1 Chthoniobacterales bacterium | reverse complement strand
ATTCCAGCCGAGTCGCCAACGAGGATGATGTCGATCCCGCTCTCGTCGAGCAGACGCGCTGTCGGATAGTCGTAGGCAGTCAGCGCGGTGATCCGCTGCCGTCGCTGCTTCATCTCGTGAAATTGTTGCATCCGACGCGATGCTACCACTCGCCGCCGACCCGCACCAAGTGCGACGTGTCGCCCAGCTTTTCCAGCAGCTCGGCAATGGGCAGTCGCTGATTTGCCAAGACGAGCTCCGGCCGAATATCGGCGAGCGGCCGCAGCACGAATGCGCGCTCGTGCAGACGTGGATGCGGAAGCTGCAGCTGAAGGCTGTTGATCTGGAAATTGCCGCAGTAGAGGAGGTCGAGATCGATCGTGCGCGAGACGTTGCGCGGATGAACCGAAGGGCGGCCGAGCTGGCGCTCGATCTCGCGCAGGCTTGCGTGCAATTTCGCCGCATCCGCATCGTAGCCGATCTCGATCACGGCATTGAGAAACTTTGCCGCGCCGGCTTCACAATCGACCGGCTCAGTCTCGTAAATCCTCGAGGCTAGCAGCGGCGCCGTTACCCCCGCCACCCGCTCGATCTGTGCGCGCGCAGTTTTCAGGTTCGCAAGCGGATCACCGACATTTGAGCCGAGTGCGATGCCGGCTCTCATGCGCGCGCGTCATTCAGCCCGAGCACGTCCTCCATCGAATAGAGCTTCGGCGATTTACCGGCGACCCAGCGCGCGGCCCTGAGCGCACCAGCCGCAAACGTTTCGCGGCTCGACGCTTTGTGCGCCAGCTCCATGCGCTCGCCAGCGTTGGCGAAGACCACAGTGTGGTCGCCAACAACGTCGCCGCCGCGCACCGCGTGCATGCCGATCTGATTTGCGGGACGTTCTCCGATCTGACCAACGCGGCCGTGCGCGACATCGCGCTCGTAAGCGAGGCGGCGACTCTCGCACACCACTTCGGCCAGCCGCTTCGCCGTGCCGCTCGGTGCATCTTTCTTCAGCCGGTGATGCGTCTCCACGATTTCGACATCGAAGCCATCGCCGAGGAGTTCAACGGCTTTGCGCGTCAGCCAGAACAACGTATTCACGCCGACGCTGAAGTTCGGCGCGAGGACAACCGGGATTGATGCCGCGGCGCGGTGGATGGCGCCGATTTGATCTAACGAATGACCGGTCGTGCCGATCACCAGCGGCTTGCCCGCAGCGACGGATGCGGAGCAAACCGCCTCCGTCGCATCGGCGTGGCTGAAATCGATAACGACGTCGCATTCCGATATGCCACTGGTAAGATCGGCGCCGCGATCGCATTCGAGCGCGATCGTGACGTTATCGTGCGAAGAAGCCGCGGTGGAAACGGCGCGTCCCATTCGGCCGCGAGCACCGACGAGCAGCACGCGAACCATCGCGCTCATTCAGGCTACCTGCGCAAAGGCGTCGAGCGTCTTCCGCAGCCGTGCCTCGTTGGCAGCGGTCATTTCGCAAAGCGGCAACCGCACTTCGCTCGACATCTCGCCGCGCCATGCGAGCGCGGTTTTCACTGGGACGGGGTTCGGCTCGATGAACAGGTCCTTGAAAATCCGCGCGAGCCGACGGTGGAGTTCTTGAGCCGTGTTGACGTCGCCCCTGCGAAATGCGTCAACCAGCGCGCACACCTCCGCCGGCATCAGGTTCGACGCAACGCTTACTACTCCAACAGCACCGACTGACATGAACGGCAGCGTCAAGCCATCATCGCCGCTCAGGATCGTGAACGCTTCCGGCATGCGGATTCGAAGTTCACTCACGCGATCCACACTCCCGCTCGCCTCCTTGATTGAGACGACGTTGCCGCAATCATAGGCGAGCCGCTCCACGGTCTCCGCGCCGATGTCGACACCGCAACGGCCGGGTATGTTGTAGAGCATGATCGGCAGCGCAGTGGAGCGCGCGATCGCCTGGAAATGGCGGAAGAGACCCTCCTGGCTCGGCTTGTTGTAATACGGCGCGACGATCAGCGCGCCATCGACGCCCATTTTTTCGGCCGCCATCGTCGCAGCGATCGCCTGCTGTGTGGAATAAGATCCAGTACCTGCGAGCACCTGACATCGGCCAGCCGCGATCTCGACCGCGAGGCGAATGACCTGCTCGCGCTCATCACGCGAGAGCGTCGGGCTTTCACCGGTTGTGCCAACCGCGACGATCCCGTTCACGCCGCCGGCGATCTGACGCTCGATCAGTTTCTCAAATGCCGCCGCGTCGACTGCGCCGTCTCGCAATGGCGTGACCAGAGCCGTGTAGGTGCCTCTAAACATGCGCGCTAAACCTCAACCGTGCCCTCGAAAACAAAATCCGCAGGCCCGGATAACGTGACATCCGTGAAGCGGCTGCCGTCGCGTCGAAAGTCGACGCTCATTTCGTCGCCCCCGCGCACGAGCACCTGTATCGGGCCTGGAATCTCGCCCGCGGCGGCGAAGATCAGCGCGCTCGCCACCACGCCAGTGCCACACGCGAGCGTCTCGTCTTCCACGCCGCGTTCGTAGGTACGGATTGCGATCTCGTTCGAGCCGCGCTGCTCGAGGAAGTTCACGTTCGCGCCGCGCGGTGCGAAGCGCTCATGATGCCGGATGGCCGACCCGAGCTGCCGGACGTCGACATCTTCGATCGTGGGCACCGGAACAACCATGTGCGGCACGCCGCTATCGACGTAGCTGCCGCGCACGTGCGCGCCCAACACGAAGACCTCCACATCGGCCTGGAAGTCTTTCGGATCGCTCATCCGCAGAGTCACGCGTTCGCCCTTAAGCGTCGCGGCGATCACGCCAGCCGGTGTTTCGAACGAGACATTCTCGCGCGCTCCCGCGACACGCTCCGCAAAACGCGCGAAACAGCGCGCGCCGTTGCCACACATCTCTGCTTCGCCGCCATCGGCATTGTAGTAGCGCATGCGGAAGTCGGCGCCGTTGCCAGCCCGTTCGATCAGCAGCACGCCGTCCGCCCCGACGCCGCGATGACGATCGCACAGCCGTGCAATCTGTTCGCGGCCGAGTTGCACGTCGCCGGCACGGTTATCCAGCATGACAAAGTCATTGCCCGCACCGTTCATCTTCACAAACTGCAGCTTCGGCATACGCGTGTTCTTAGCATACGAGCGATGTGGCGCAAACCTGTAGCCGTCGCGCTGTGCGCGACGTGGCGCTTGCCACAGGCAAGCGGCTACAGGTCAGTGCTTCGGCGCGCGGATTGTGCCGGTTTCGATCGCGCTGCGGCGTTCCGCGACCATGCGGTTCGCCGTTTCCTCCACCATCTGCTCCAGCAACATCCGCAGGTGCGTGCCCTGCCGGTAATCCGCCGGCGCGATGTGCTTCACGCGATCCGCGTGCGCCGAAAGCTGGAAGCACTTCTTGAATCCGGCGCGCAACGGGTCGTCCGGATTGTAGACGGCGATTGCTTCGCCGCCGTTTTTGCGCATCACCGTGAAGCACGGCACATCCGTCGGCCCGTCGCCGATGTAGATCATGTTCGGGAACGGAATCGGCCGAATCTCCGGATCCATATGGTCATTCACGTCCTGCGACATGTCGAGCAGGCCTTTGTTGATGCGGAAGAGGTACTGGGTCTTCTGCGTGTGGCTGATGACGCGTTTCGGAAACGTGATTCGTCCCTCGGCATCGTCAGCGAACTCGCAGCCGAAGATCGCGCGGACGTATGGCGCGAGGCGGCTGCCTTCGATGAGGATCTTCATGCCCGATGAAATGATGTAGTGCTCGACTGTAATCCCGTGCGAAACGTACTCCGCCGAGAGGAGCCCGTTCCCGAACTCTTCAAACATGTCCGGCAGCCCTTTGTAGAAGTTCAGATTGCCGCCCAGCTTCTTCAGTTCGGCGTTGGTCGGGCGGTCCATGCCTAGCGTGTCGAGCAGCACCTTCATGTAGGCGAGCTCGCTGTCGTACCCGCCTTCGCGTACTAGCTCCGAGCAGCGTCGCCAGAACCCGTCCTTGTTGATGCCGAACGCTGGGAACACCACTTCGTCCTGCATGTAGCTCGGGCTCAGCGTCTGGTCGTAATCGTAGACGATCGCGATCGTGTTCTGCGGCGTGGCCATAAAGTAGCGCAAGCTTCCAGCTTGCCGGTCGCTGAACGCAAGCCGGAAGCTTGCGCTACGTTTGCAGCCGACGAACGAACTCCGCGAAGAGCGGCGCGTAACGTTCGCCGCCGCGCTCGGGGTGATACTGCACCGCGCGCGCGAAAGGATAGTTCGTTAGGCGAATCTGCTCGATGATGTCGTCCGTCACGCACCAGGCCTCAACTTCGCAGCCGTCCGCCAGGCGATCGATCGCCTGATGATGCGAGCTGTTCACGAGATCGAAAGAGTGTGTGGCCGACGCTGCCCAGCGCAGCGGCTGCACGTCGTGGTCCTTCATCTCGGGCGCGTCATGGCCGGGGATATCGAGGCGGAGCGTGCCGCCGAGCGTGACGTTGAAAACCTGGAGGCCTTTGCAGATCGCGAAGATCGGAATGCCGCGATCCAGCGCGGCTTTCGTCGCCGCGAACTCCCACAGGTCGCGCGCGGGATTCGGGTCCTTCTTGATCAGCGATTCGTCCGGCACGTCTTGAGCGAGAAACTGCGGCGCGATATCGGCGCCGCCGGTCAGCAACAAACCATCCGCTTCTTCACTCGCTGCCTCTCCTTCGAACGCATTCCAGAAATGCACCTCCGGGTGCGGAGCAAAGGCGCGGGCGAACCAATCCTTGTCCCGCGCCCGCATCCAGGTGGCCACATTCGGCATCGCGAAGTTTGCGACCCTTCTTCCGCATTGTAAATACCAGCTCCGCCCGATGTCCGACGACGACCGAACCGAGCAGCTCGGCAGCGCGATCGAAACGATTGCGAAAGAGCAGAAGACGCTCGAGTGCGCCGTCTCGGTGCGCGACTACAACAGCGACTTTCGGTTTTCGATGAAGTCGGACCGCCTCTTTCACGCGGCGAGCACGATCAAGGTCGCGATTCTCCTTGCGGTCATGAAAGCCGTCGACGAAGGCCGCGCGCGACTCGATGCGCCGTTGCACGTGAGAAACCGCTTCCTCAGTGTCGTCGATCAGAGCCCTTACAAGCTCGATCGCGAATCAGATGGCTATCCACAGCTCTACAAATCGATCGGCCGCACCGCAAAAATCGCAGAGCTCGCCGATTGCATGATCACTTCCAGCAGCAACCTGGCGACGAATCTGCTGCTGGATTTCGTTGGCACTGACGAAGCTGCGAAGGTGCTGCGCGATGCGGGTCTGAGCGGCGTGCATCTGCGCCGCGGCGTCGAAGACGAAAACGCGTACGACGAAGGGATCAACAATGAGGCCACGGCTGATGGCCTCGCGGAACTATTTGCCGCCTTCCGCGGCGACTTCCTTTCCAAAAACAGCCGTGAGCACGCGATTCACATCCTCCTGCAACAACGTTTTACTTCGATGATCCCGGCCGGCCTGCCATCGCACGCGACGGTCGCGCACAAGACGGGCGAAATCTCCACCGTCTGCCACGACGCGGGGATCGTCTATTTGCCGGAACGGGAGCCGTACATCGTGGCAGTGTTGACCGAGGTGGATCCCGACAGCAATGGACGCCGCGAGACGGTCGCGAAGATTTCGAAAGTCATCTACGAAGCGGTTACAGGAACGCGCACCGGCAAATGAGCGAGCTGGATATGGAGGTAGTCGACGGCCTCACGTTATCTGAGAAGCATCGCGAACTGCTCCGCCCGGGCGAAGCGGTCGAAGACGAGCACGGCAACTCGCACCGGCTGCCGCGGTTCTTCTTCTCCGTCCCCAGCTGGAAGAAGGCTTATGAAACCAGGCTCGCGCCGCATTTCAAACTCGCCGAGCTGATGACAGTGGACTGCCGCGAGGCCGATCTGCTGCTGAATGAGTTCCCGCACTACGTCCCCTGCGCCGTTACGTTGATCGCTCGTTACCTTGAAGATCTCCGGCGCGACGCCGACGCTGTCGTTTTGGTCGGCGCGAATGGCGGCTATCGCTCACCAGTCCACCAGCGCAACGAGCCAAAGAGTCCGCATTGCTGGGCAACCGCGGCTGACATCTACCGCGTCGGCGGCACGTATCTCGATGACGAGAAGTCGATCGCCAAATACGCCGACATGGCGCAATCCCTCGGTCCGCAAGTGTTCGCGCGCCCTTACACCAAGGGGGACGACCATCTGCACATCGATCTCGGCTTCATCACCGTGACACCGCGCAATTGCTCGGAGGGACTCGCCGCGGCGAGTCCGGACGTGCAGAAGCACGTCCGTCCGAAGACGTCGCCGCAATGAAAGACGCGCAACTGGATGGCCTGACATCGCGACGCGGCACGCGGCACATCGACTCGCGTCCGCCGCCGCCGCGCCCGGTCATTGGACTGGAGGCGGAGTTCACACTCTTCGTCGACGATGTGAAACGCCGCCCCGAAGACGTCTTCGGCACGCCTGCCAAGCTGATCGACACGCCGATGATCCCGCGCACCGGGAAGTCGTTCCAACTGCCGAGCGGCGGCGCGATTTATTTCGACACCGGCGTGATCGAAGTGGCGACGCCGATCATCGAGCTCGGGCCGGGGTGCTGCTACCGCGCGACTCGCCTGTTGTGGGAACAGATCCGCTATGTCCGGCAGG
>DATHXZ010000571.1:0-4205 GCA_035459405.1 Chthoniobacterales bacterium | reverse complement strand
CAGGGCAGGCGGAGCGCCCGCCCTACAACGGGGCGCGGATCTCGCGCGCCCAGCCACAGAACTACTGCTTCGGAGCCGTTTGCGCCGGCGCGAACGTCAGCGTCACCGGCTTTGTGGATCCGAACCGCTGTTGCAGCTGCTGCTCGAGCGCTCGCTCCGCTTCTTCGCTGAGTGCGGCTTGCTCCGCTTTCTCGCGCGCTAGTCGCGGCAATGCTGCCAGCTCATTCTCAAGGTCGGCAGCGGAGATGCGGTTCCAGTAGCCGTTCTCGAATTCGAGTACGTCCACCTTCTCCTGCTCTACGCCCAGAATCGACGCGCGCGGCATTTGCACCGCGATCGCGTCATCGCGCACATGGACCGCCACGTTCTCGCGCAGGTCGAACCCAGCCTTCGCCACGAAGGTCCCCTGCAACTTCACCCGTTTCGTGCTTCCGGCCCAGGTGTGCGCAAATTCGTGCTCCACCGACATTTTGCGCGAGACGAGGGCCAGCTCCGCCACGCCGGTGGTTTGCTCCATCACGACGCGGTCGTTGACGGTGACGCGCGGCTGCAGTTGGGCCATGTCGATGAAAGCGTCACGCACTTTGCCCGCCAGCCGCTCGAGCTCAGCGGTGCCTTGCTGCGCGGTGCGCATTGGCCAGGATTCGATGCGCAGGAAAAGAAACGCGAGCAGCGCCAGGGCCGCGAGGAACATCACCGTAAGTGCCACAGCCCAAGCGGACTTCCGGCGTGGCTGGTGCCGCTCGTTCATCGTTTCAGGGCAAAAAAGTACCGCCCCCCGCGCCCGATGGACGCGAAGGGCGGCTGTTCCCCCCAGAACAATCTTCCAAAACTGCGGAAGTGGTAAGCGAGCTTGTCAGGCCTCGCAACCACTTTCTGGCCAAGTTGTGCGACAATCTCGCGACAATCGACAATGCTTAGTCAGCTACAACTGCGCCAATTCCGGTGTTTTGAATCATTACGCGTAGATTTCGCGTGCGGATTCAACTTCTTCATCGGCCACAACGGGCAGGGGAAGACCTCGATTCTCGAGGCGGCATGCGTGCTCCTGCGGCTCCAGTCGCAACGCAGCTCGAGCCTGGCGCCGCTGATCCGGGTAGGGGAGAAGTCGTTCGGCGTAGCCGGACACTACGCCGATCAGCGGCTGGAGTTCCGCTACAGCACACTACGCCGCAAGATCGCGTTCGACGACGTCGAGCAGCGCAGTCCGGCCGAATATCTGCGGATCGGCCGAGTGGTCTCGCTCGCGAATACCGATATCGAGCTGGTGCGCGGCGGCTCCGACGCGCGGCGGAGGTTTCTGGACTTTCTCGGCGCGCAAATTGAGCCGGCGTACCGCATGACTCTGCGCGCCTACGAGCGCGCGCTTCGTTCCCGGAACGCGCTTTTGAAATCGACCCAGCCCCGCCCAGGCGAAATCGCGGCCTACGATCCGCCGCTGATCGGGCATGGCGAAAAGCTCGGCCGAATGCGCGCCCAGCTGGTCGAACGGCTGAAGCCATTCGCGTTACAAGCGCACCGGGAGATCGGCGGAAACAGCGAGGCGCTCGAGCTGCAATTCGCAGCCGGAAACTCGGCGGAATTCGCCGCGCAGCTCCTTGAGTCACGAGCGCAAGAAGCACGGCTGCGGCAAACCGTCGTTGGTCCGCATCGGGACGACATCACGCTGCTGGTCGACGGCATGCCGGCCGCGCAGTACGCATCGGAGGGTCAGCAGCGGACGATCGCGCTGGCCTTGAAGATCGCGCAGGCGCGTGTGTTTGAGGCTGAGGCGGGCTCGCTCCCGTTGTTGCTGATCGACGACATCTTCGGTGAGCTGGATCCCGCCCGGCGGAATCGATTGCTCGGTGCGTTACCAGCTGAGGCCCAGAAGCTTGTCACCGCCACCTCGTTACGCTGGCAGGAGGAGCGAGCGCACGGCCCGGTGTACGAATTATCCCGAGGGAGAGTTCAGGCAAAAACCGCCTAACGAAGAGCGGACGTTTCCCTTGCGAAAAGCGGGTAAAAGGTTTCTAGTATTTACATGCGCAACATGGGCAGCGATGCGCCGCAGAACCTCACCGGGTCTCTGTTGATCGCGCACCCGAACATGCTCGATCCGAACTTCCGGCGCAGCGTGCTCTTCATCTCCGCACACGACCCGACAGACGGCGCGCTCGGTGTCATCCTGAACCGCCCGCTCGACAAGCAAGTCTCGGATCTGGTGAGCGAGGAGCCGCCGCAAGGTTTGGCCGATGTGCCGGTGTTTCTCGGCGGCCCGGTGGGGAAGAATCAGCTGATGTTCGCTGCCTTCGAGTGGGAAGATGCGAACGGCCTTAAGTTGAATCACAACGTCGGAGTCGACGAAGCGCACGAGCGCGTGGGTGATGATCCGAGCTCGATCTGCGCGTTTGTCGGATACGCCGGCTGGAGCGCAGGCCAGCTCGAAGCCGAGATGAAGCAGAAGGCTTGGATCCTGCAAAAGCCAACGCGTGCCGCGTTGCAGCCTGACCGATTGCCGAAGCTTTGGTTCGAGATCATGCGCGGTCTCGGCCCGTGGTACAAAATGCTCGCCGCCGCGCCCGACGATCCCTCTTTGAACTAGCCTCACGCCCATTCTTCTGCGAAGGGAGGTGGGCATGATCATCGGCGTCCCAAAAGAAATCAAAGAGCAGGAGCACCGCGTCGGTCTGGTGCCTGCTGCCGCCTTCCAACTCACCCGACGCGGACACACCGTTCTGATCCAGAAAAGCGCCGGGATGGGCTCCGGTTACACTGACGAGGAATACGTCAGGAACGGAGCGCAGATCGTGGACACGGCGCAGGACGTCTACGGCGGCGCAGAGATGGTCGTGAAGGTCAAAGAGCCGCTTCCGGCTGAGTACGGTTTGCTGCGCAAGGGGCAGATCCTTTTCACGTACCTGCATCTTGCCGCTTCCAAGAGCCTGACCGAAGCGATGTTGAAGTCCGGCGTGACCGGCGTCGCCTACGAGACAATCCTCGTGAACAACCGCCTGCCGCTGCTCGAGCCGATGAGCGAGATCGCCGGCCGCATGTCGGTGACGATGGGCGCCTATTACCTCGCCAAGCATAATGGCGGCAATGGCGTGTTGTTAGGCGGCGTGCCGGGTGTGATGCCCGGCCGGGTTGTTGTTATTGGCGGCGGCACATCGGGTGTGCACGCAGCGCGCATGGCAGTCGGCCTCGGCGCGGATGTGACGATCCTCGAAGTCGATCTCGACAAGATGCGCTTCCTCGACATCACCATGCCGCAGGCAAATACGCTCTATTCGAATGAGGCGAACCTGCTCGAGCTGATGCCTTCAGTCGACCTGCTGATCGGCGCGGTGCTCGTGCCGGGTGCGAAAGCGCCGAAGCTGATTACGCGTGAGATGCTGCGCGAGATGAAGCGCGGGAGCGTTCTCGTCGACATCGCGATCGATCAGGGCGGATGCGTTGAGACGTCGCGAGCGACGACGCACACCGATCCGGTTTACGTCGAGGAGGACGTTACCCACTATTGCGTCGCAAACATGCCGGGCGCGTACGCCCGCACCGCAACACAGGCGCTCACGAATGCCACTTCACGTTACGTCGAGCTGCTGGCGAACCTCGGCCTCGAAGCTGCCTGCAAAAAGATGCCGGCGCTGATCGGCGGCATCAACACGCGTGATGGCCGGCTGACTCTCGAAGCGGTGGGAGAGGCGCATGGGCTGCCGTTCGAGTCGGCCGTCTGAGACCTAGCCTGAACTCTGCACAAGTCGTTCACAAACACCCGTTTACCGCAGGTCCGGATCGCTGGGGCCGTTCGATTCTCAGTTAAGCCGATAGTGAACCCCACCAAACCTATGAAGAAATCGCTCTGCATTCTGGCCTGTGCGGCGTTAGTCGCGGCGTGCGAGCAGCGAACCGATGTCGCCCCAACGACAACGACAAACACGACGACGACAACCTCGCCAAGTCCGGCGACCACGAACACGACCATCGTGAACCCTTCGCCAGCCACCGCGCCTCACACGCATAGCGACACAAATACCACGACGACCACCTCGCCTTCAGGCGCCACCGGCACGATGCCCACAGCACCGACGGATGCGGTCGATCCTGCTGCTACGCCGGACACCGACACTGCGGCGGAAAGCTCGCCGGCGCCGAGCCCGTAGCGTCCGACGATCGCTTCGGTTCGCGAGTGTTCCTGTGGGGTCTGCTGCAGGAGCACTTTCGCT
>DATHXZ010000570.1:0-2235 GCA_035459405.1 Chthoniobacterales bacterium | reverse complement strand
TGGACCACGTAGCAATTCAGGCTTTCGGCGGTGGCGGTTCAAGCCCGGCACGGTGACCGGCGCGCGAGTCCCGATCACTTTCACAATTGGACGACCGCCGGTGTTCTACCTGGATGTGAAGCAAACTCCGGTCGACGACGTTCTGGCTCGATTCCTCGGCAAGGCACGCTGCTCCGCGGTTCTTTCCCGCAATATCCGTATCCAACCCAATGGACCGCGAAACAGGGCCGTGGCGTCTACGAGCTGCACGTGCAGAAAGACGGTTCGGTCGAGGCGGTCAAAGTGCTCCAGCCGTCCGGCGACGAAACGTTCGACCGCGTGACGGTGAAGACCCTCCGGAGCTGGCGGCTGCGACGCGGCCCGGTTGTCATCGAGCTGCCGCTGAGATTCAAGCTCACGCAGACGAGCTACTCGGTCGACATTCCGCGGCGCCGCTAGTTCGAAGCTTGCGGCTGCGCCGGAAATACGCGAAGTAGGTCGTCGCCGTCAGGTAGACAGCTGGCGGTGATTATCACGGGCTGTGGCTCAGCTTGGTAGAGCGCTTCGTTCGGGACGAAGAGGCCGCGGGTTCGAATCCCGCCAGCCCGATTATCTGCCGTGTCGCGCAGATGCCGATGATCTTGCTCGCGCTCACTCGCGATCACGATTACGAGCAGGAGGACGAGTAGATGAATGACACCGTCCTGAATACGATCGCGATCACCGGGTTCGGTGTCGCGTTCTTCCACGCGGCAATCCCGACACACTGGCTCCCGTTTGTGCTCGCCGCGCGCGCGCAACGGTGGAGTCATGCACGCACCCTCGGTGTGACGGCTTTGGCGGGGAGCGGCCACGTCTTCGTGACGGCGCTGCTCGGCTTGCTCATTGCCTGGTTCGGCATCGCAGTGAGCGAGCAGATCGAGCGTCTCGGTATCTGGTTCCCGCGGATCGCGGGCGCGGCGTTGTTGCTGCTCGGCGGATTTTATCTCTACCGCCAGCTCACCGGGAAGGGACACGCCCATCACCATTTGTTCTGCGGACACTCGCATACGCACGCCGGGGAGCTGGAGCACGAGCACGACCACCCAGCCGCGCCGGTGTCGCAACGCCCGGCAGCTCCTTCGGATCGCGTCGCGATCACGAGCTTGCTCACTCTGCTCACGTTCTCGCCTTGCGAAGCGTTTCTGCCGATCTACGCCTCGGGCGTGCGGTACGGCTGGTCGGGGTTCGCGCTGCTGACAGGCATCCTGTCGGTCGGCACCGTCGCGGGGATGGTCTTATTCACCTGGTTGACCCTCGCGGGTGTGAAAAAGGTGAAGCTCGGCCTGTTGGAAAAGTACGAGAGCGGCCTGATCGGCGCGCTGCTCTGCACGGTTGGGCTGTTGATTATCGTACTCGAGCATCAATGATCGACAGATGGCTGCAGAACTGAAGATTGGCGACCCCGCTCCCGAGTTTCGGGCGACAGCGGTAGGCGGAAAGTACGGCGAAGGGAAGGAAGTTGCGCTCGACGATCTACGCGGCAGGCGTGTCGTTCTTTACTTCTACCCGAAGGACGACACCCCCGGCTGCACCGCGCAGGCGTGCGGCTTGCGCGATTTCTGGAGCGAGTTCGACGGGCGCACCGAGCTCTTCGGCGTGAGCGTCGATCCAGCCGCGAGCCATCAGAAGTTCATCAGCAAATACCAGCTTCCCTTTCCGCTGCTCTCGGACACCGACCACAAGATCGTCGAAGTCTACGGCGTCTGGGTCGAGAAGAGCATGTACGGCAAGAAATACATGGGCGCGGAGCGGAGCACGTTCGTTATTGATGGCGATCGCCGAATCGCCGCGATCTTCCGCAAAGTGAAGCCGGAGGAGCACGTCGCGTTGCTGCAGCAGGCGCTGGCGGAATAGTTCCCCACCGCGAAGAACGGGGTTGCAGTCAGTGGCGACCGGTGTTTGCATTGCGCTCCGCCAAACGGCGGGATGTTTGACGCACCTCTATGGGATCACTGAAGAAGCGCCGTAAGGCGAAAATCTCCAAGCACAAGCGCCGCAAGCGCATGAAGGAGAATCGCCACAAGAAGCGTTTGCGCTACAAGTCGTAACCGCCGGGCGTTCCGATCCCCTCCTCCGCCGCCGCCGCGAGCACCAAGTGCGTCGCGGCGATCCGGTCGCCACGATTGCGCCTTTTCGCCCAGGCGGCTACAATCTCGGCATGATGCTGAAGAAGCCACGTGTCGCATTGACGCTTGGCGCTCTCCTTTGCTGCGC
>DATHXZ010000569.1:0-2429 GCA_035459405.1 Chthoniobacterales bacterium | reverse complement strand
CGACCGCGGCGACCCGCGGCAGCGACGTGGAGGCCGACATCATGGTCACGCTGGAAGAAGCGCTCCGCGGGTCGACTCGCACGGTTTCGCTGCGGCGCAGTTCAGCGAGCAAGCTCGAGACGTATCAGGTGAAAATTCCGCGCGGTGTGCATGAGGGGCAGCGGATTCGGCTCGCCGGTCAGGGAGAAGCTGGCGCGCGTGGCGGTAAGAGCGGCGACTTGTTTCTCCGCGTCCGCCTGGCGCGGCACCCGGATTTTTCCGTCGAAGGCAGCGACCTGATCCACGAGGTGGATCTCGTGCCGTGGCAAGCGGTTCCCGGCACCGAGCTGAAGGCACCGACGCTCGAAGGTGAGGCGCGTCTCAAGATTCCTCCCGGGACTCAGTCGGGGCAGCGCTTCCGGTTGCGCGAACGCGGCCTGCCGAACGCAAACGGCACGCGCGGCGACCTCTACGTGGCGACAAACATCCAGATTCCGAAGAAGCTAACCGAGCGCGAACGAGAGCTCTGGGCGCAGCTCGCGCAGCTGCACGGCGGCGAACGGGCGCCGTTGTAGCCGAGGATGTTATCCTCGGCAGGTCTATGACGTGGCGAGACGCGAGTTGCCGGGGACAGCGTCCCCGGCTACAGGCTTGAAACACACGCCGGCAGTCTGGCAGCGTCTTTCCATGAAGATCGCGCTCGGCACCGATCACGCCGGTTATCACCACAAGGAGAAGGTCAAGCAGCTGCTCGACTCGCTGGGCCATCAGGTGGTGGACTTCGGCACGTTCAGCGACGAACCGGTCGACTATCCAAAGTTCATCCGACCGGCTGCTGAAGCGGTGCCGCGCGGCGAATGCGACCGGGCGATCGTCTTCGGCGGCTCAGGCAACGGCGAAGCGATGGCGGCCAACAAAGTTCGCGGTGTGCGTTGCGCCTTGTGCTGGAGCGAAGAAAGCGCGCGCCTCTCCCGGCAGCACAACGACGCCAACGTGCTCTCGTTAGGCGAACGCCTGGTGCCGGAGGATCTCGCGCTCGCGATCATTCGCATCTGGCTCACGACGGAGTTCGAAGGCGGGCGCCACGCGAATCGCATCGCGCAGCTCGAACCCTAGGCAGCGAGCAATCTCCTAGCCGCCACGAAGGACATCCGCCGCCACGGCGAGGAGAAAGATCGCGCTGACGAAAGCGTTGCTCTGAAAAAATGCGCGATTGATTGAGACGACGTCGAGGCTGCCGACAGACCGGTGTTCGTAAATCAACGCGGCGGCGATCAGCGGCATCGCGCAGTAGTAGATCAGGCCCAGGCCAGCGACCGCGCCGAATGCCAGCAGCACCACAAAGACCCCAAAGTGCAGCCACTGCGCAAGGCGAAGGCTTTTGCGCACCCCAAGCTTCACCACCATCGATTTCAGTCCTTCGCGCCGGTCGAACTCGGCGTCCTGGATGGCGTAGATCAGATCAAACCCCGCCACCCAGCAGATCACTGCCAATCCGAGGACGAGCGGCGGTAGACCAAGGCGGCCAGTCTGCGCGATCCAAGCCCCGGCGGGCGCGACAGCGAGCGCCAGACCGAGGAAGAAGTGGGTGGCGTGCGTGAAGCGCTTCGTCAACGAGTAGAAGAAGATGATCGCCAGCGCGAGCGGAGAAAGCAGAGCCGCGAGCCGATTGATAGCCGCTGCCGCGACGATGAAGCTCACAGCCGTGCACACCAGTAGCACGCAGACGATTGGTTTCGGCACGAGAAGATGCCGCGCCGCTGTGCGTGGATTCCGCTGATCGATCGACCAGTCGGCGAGCCGGTTATACAGCATTGCCGCCGTGCGCGCGAGCACCATGCATGTGAGAACCAGCGCGAGGATGCGCAGAGAGGGCCAGCCCTCGGCCGCGACAAAGAGGGCGCCCAATGCAAACGGCAGGGCAAAGATGGTGTGGGAAAACCGGATCAGCTGCAGGAAGCGCGCGAGCGACGTGGCGGGAACGGGCGGCACCGCTCCGCCATTAGAAACTTCTCTTCTCACACGCCGGTCTCGAGAAGCTCGCGCAGCCGCGGTTCGGCCTGTTCGACAATAGGCAAGCCGTGCGCGAAGACGATCCGCTCGAATCTGTAGTCGAGCAGCTTGCGTAGCGCGCGGCGCATCTGCTTTTGGTTTCGGCAGTACTTCGCCGGCAGAAACGTGAAGCCGTACGAGCCCATGTTGATGAGGGCGTCGCCGATGATCAGGCTGCCGCCATCAGCTTGCGCGTGGAGCGCGATCTCGCCGGCGGGAGCTCCCTCGATCGGGATCGCGGTCAGCCCGGGGCCGAATTGTTCTTCCCCGATTGATTGGCTGGCGATACTCGGGCCAAGCGCCTCCGTGGCACCGGCGCCGGCGTACACCTTCACAGCAAACGATTCTGCCACGACGCCGGCGGCGCGCGTGTGATTCTCATTCGTCACCACGACGCC
>DATHXZ010000568.1:0-7441 GCA_035459405.1 Chthoniobacterales bacterium | reverse complement strand
CGCTGGCGTGAAGTTGAACGAGCGGGTCGCGCTCGCGCGAGCGATGCCGATGTCATACCCGTAGTCGATGGTGACAATCATGCGCACCTTGGTTTGTGCAGCCGGATGTTTGTCGATCACTAGTGCCATGACTTCGTCGGCCAGCCGGTCGTAGTCGTCTGGCCGTTTCGTCACCCTCACGCCGACGGTGATGTGCGTCGTTGTGGTCTTCTCGCCAGCGCTACTCGTGAAGAACACGGTCCCTTCCACGACCGACGCCGCCGCCACGTGAGGCTGCCTCAGCAACGTTTGCTGGACGGCCAGCAGGTTCGTGAACATCTCCGGCTTGATCAGGCTGAAGAGCAATGCACCTAGTCCAAACAGCGCGACTGCCACGACGGCGATAACAACGAAGTGCCCCTTCCACGTCGGTCGAACTGCCGCCGGCGGATCGAGGTCCGTCCTGATCACGCGCGTGCCAGCAACAAGATCGTGCAGAGAACGACGGTTTCGCCGGTTGAACACGAGCAGTTAGATGATCGTCCCGCCGAACCCGAAGATAACGATGCCTGCCAGAGTGAGCACCCACCACGGTGCAAACTGCAAACCAGGCGCACCATTCAGAAAAAACGGCAGCGCGATTACATTGAACCTCAAGATCGAGCGGCCGAGATCGATCGAGTGGTTTGCGTTATCTACGGTTCGGGTTCGGAAGCATCGTTTGCCGACCGTTTGGCCGCCGCCGATCGAGCTGTTTAAGACGCCGAAGTAAACCAACGCGATGACAAGGCCGACGAGCCGCCCCCAGTTACCAAGCGCGGCGAATTGGTCGAACAGGAAAACGCCGGCGACAAACGCTGGCACACTCAACAGAAGGGTATCGAGGAAGAAGCCGAGGAGGCGCCTCCAGAAGCCCGCGACGTTCGAAGGAGGGATCGGCGGCGGCAGAGCTTGTCCTGCTGGTTCCGCCATACTCAAGACATAGGTAACGGCAGAACCAGCCGCGAGCCTTTTCGCTCGTTAGCTACCCGCCAGCCTCGAGCGCGGCGATGCCTTCGCCCGTCAGCCGGTAAACCGTCCACTCGTCCATCGGACGCGCACCAAGCTTCTTGTAAAACTGGATCGCGGGATCGTTCCAATCCAGCACCGCCCATTCCATCCGCCCGCATCCGCGCTCGCGTGCGATTTGCGCGAGCCGCACGAGTAACGCCCTGCCGTATCCCCTGCCGCGCAGCTCCGGCCGCACGAACAGATCTTCGAGATACAAGCCCGCGCGGCCGAGCCAGGTCGAGAAGTTGAAAAAATAGGCCGCAAACGCCACCGGCTCACCGTTCTCGCGTCCGATCAACACGTGCGCCGCTGGGCTGTCGCCGAAGAGAACCGTGTGCAGCTGCTCCTCCGTCGCGAGCACATCGTTCGGCGCCCGCTCGTACTCTGCCAGTTCGCGGATGAGCTGCAGAATCACAGGAACGTCCGCTGCCGTCGCGGGTTCAATCGAAAATGGCACCGCCGTCATCGCGCAGTGTAGCGTACATTCCCGCGCCGCGAAGTCGCGCTCGTCTCAACGGCGCGCAGCCTGCCGCGTCTCGCCTTGACAAACATGCGCGGGAAACGAAAGCGTACAACACCGGCCCGCGAGCCCAACTGTTCGTCACCTCTCTATGAACCGCAAAAACATTCAACTCGCCGCTCTGTTGCCGCTCTCCTGTGTCGTGCTCGCACTTACCACTGTCGCGCAGCCGCCGCCGGAGGGAGCTGAACCGCCGAAGCTCTCCGCGCCGGCCGGCGAGGTGGTCGACTTCAAGCTGCTCCTGCCGTTGCTGCCTGAACCCCCGGCCGGCTGGAAGGCCGATGCGCCGGAAGGTTCGACCGAGGACCTCGGCGAGATGAAGCTCACGAACGTCCATCGCGACTACCAGAAAGATCAGGCCGGTGACGCGCCGACCACCGCGATCAGCATCCTGGATTCCGCCGCGAATCCGGAATACGTCGACAGCACCACGAGCGCCTGGGATGCGGACACATCCGACGTCGAAGGCTACAGCAAGAAGCTGAACATCGAGGGCATGCCGGGATTCGAAACGTTCGAAAACGACGGCAAACACGGCTCGCTCTGGGTGCTCGTGGCGAAGCGATACTTCCTCCAGATCGAGACCACTGGCCAGGATCCGAAAGAACTTGGGGAATGGCTCAGGCGCATCGACGTGAAGAAGCTCGCCGCGATCAAGTAGGCGCGCCCGGCCCGTGAACACCGGAGGGACGTGCTTCTGCACGTCCTCGCTTCGTTCTCGCGCCGTCGCGGTCGTTGATTAATCAAAAAGGACATGCAAAAGCATGCCGTCCGCCGGCATGTCGAACGATGAGTTCGTAGCGGCTTATGACGACAGCGATCGCCCAAGCTCCCACGCCAAGGGCCGCACGCACCTCGCTGGTCGCGAGGCTCGCGACCGTCCTTTTCGCGCCGGTAGACATCGCCGCACTCATCTTCTTCCGCATCGCCTTCGGCATGCTGATGACCTGGGAGGTATGCCGCTATTTCGCCTATGGCTGGATCGGCCGTTATTGGATCGAGCCGCAGTTCCTCTTTAAATACTACGGCTTCTCGTGGGTGCATCCCTGGCCCGGCAACGGGATGTACATCCACTGGGCGCTGCTCGGTGTGCTGGCCGTCTTTATCACGACGGGGTTTCTCTACCGGTTCGCCGTTCCGCTCTTTTTCCTCCTCTTCACGCACTCCTTCCTGCTCGACCAGGCGCTTTACCTCAACCACCTCTACCTCGTCTGTCTGCTCGCCTTGCTGCTCAGCTTCATGCCGGCGAACCGCGCCTTCTCGATCGACGCATGGCTCTGGCCGCGCATCCGCTCGCAGGTGACGCCCGCATGGACGCTCTGGATGCTGCGGTTCCAGATCGGCGTCGTCTACTTCTACGGCGGCGTCGCGAAAATCTCGCCCGACTGGCTTCGTGGCGAACCGATGCGCGCATGGCTCGCGCGGCGCACAGACTTCCCCCTCATCGGCCAGTTCTTCCGCCAGGAATGGGCGGCCTATTTCTTCAGCTACGGCGGGCTGTTGCTCGACCTGCTGATCGTGCCCTTCCTGCTCTGGAAACGGACGCGCATCGCGGCACTCATCGTCGCGATTCTTTTCCACATTATGAACGCGCGCATGTTCCAGATCGGCATCTTCCCGTGGCTCGGAATCGCCGCCACCGCGATGTTCTTCCCGCCGGATTGGCCGCGGCGTGTGCTTGGTTGGTTGCGGCGTTCGGAGGGACGTGCTTCCGCACGTCCGCATTTGGTTGTCGGCATGCGACGCGGAAGCAGACGTGCGGAAGCACGTCCCTCCGAAACGAAGACGATTGAATCGCGACTGCCGAAATACTGGCCGGCCGCATTGGCGCTGCTCGCGGGGTACCTCGCCGTTCAGGTGCTGCTGCCGCTCCGTCACCTGCTGTATCCTGGGCGTGCCGATTGGACCTACGAAGGACACCGTTTCAGCTGGCGCATGAAACTCCACGATCGCGACGCCAGCGCCAGGTTCTACGTCATCGACGAGAATGGCTACCGCGAATCCGAGGTGTCGCCGCGTGCTTTCTTGCGGCGCCTGCAGGCGTCGAAGATGGCCGCGCGGCCGGACATGATCCTGCAGTTCGCGCACTACCTTCGTGACAAGCTCCCGCGCAGCGGGCCGAAACCGCTCCGCGTTGAAGCCCGTGTTCTCGCGTCGCTGAACGGCCGTAAGTCACAGCTCCTCGTCGATCGAAACGTTAATCTCGCCGCCGAGCCGCGCACGCTCCGCCACATGCCGTGGATCCTTCCGCTAACCGAGCCGCTGCCTGACGGTCGCACTGAACGAAAGACGCGCGAGCCGGAGCCCACCGACACCGACGAGCAGTCCGCAGATTGACCTGTAGCCGCGGCCCTGTGGGCCGCGCCCTCCGGCGCACTGCAACCTCCAACCACAGCGATTGGTGAAATCGACGAACCGCGCGTAATCTTCCCGGCTTCATGGCCGACGACCAGTCATCTCAGGCGGCGAACCCCGTCGCAAACGAGCGCAAAACCCCTGAGCAGCGCGCCACGATGTCCGACATCGAGCGGCTGCGCCATTCCGCTGCGCACGTCCTCGCCACGGCCATCCTCAAGATATGGCCTGAGGCGCAATTCGCCGCCGGTCCCCCGGTCGAGAACGGCTTCTACTACGATGTCGAGCTCCCCCACCGCATCTCGCCCGACGACTTCGCCCGGATTGAAGCCGAGATGAAAAAGGAGACGAAAGCGAACCACACCTTCGAGCGCATCAACGTCTCGCGCGACGAAGCCCTCCAGCTCGCGCAGGAAGGCCAGCTCGCCGCCCTCGGCCCGCGCCCCGAGCCAAGCAAGTTCAAGCTCGACATCATCCAGGGCATCCCCGAAGGCGAAGAAATCTCCCTCTACCGCAACGGCGACTTCACCGACCTCTGCGCCGGCCCGCACGTCATGCGCACCGGCAACATCGGCGCCTTCCGGCTCACCCACGTCGCCAGTGCTTACTACAAAGGCGACGAGCGCAACCCGCAGCTCCAGCGCATCTACGGCACCGCCTTCAAGAACCGCACCGAGATGGACGCCCACTTCGCCATGATCGAGGAAGCGAAGAAGCGCGACCACCGCAAGCTTGGCAAAGAACTCGAGCTCTTCACCTTCGACGACGACGTCGGCCCCGGCCTGCCGCTCTGGCTCCCGCGCGGCGCCGCCATCATCGAGGAACTCGAGAAGCTGGCCAAGGAGACGGAGTTCGCCGCGGGCTATCAGCGCGTCAGGACTCCGAACTTAGCGCGTGAGTCGTTGTACAAAACCAGCGGCCACTTACCATACTACGCGGACTCGATGTTTCCACCGATGACGTTCTTCGAAGATCAAACGAGAGAACGGCTAGCAGCGCTCGAAACTGCTAGAATGTCGATTAGTCGCGACAATCTTTTTGTGAAATTGGGGCAGCATCTTCCGGAAAACGCTAGCCTCGAAGAATACGTCGAGTTGCTCGAGAAGCTCGACCCAAAGCTGAGTGACCTTAAGACGACAGAGCGTCACTTTGGAGAAAAGTACTACCTCAAAGCGATGAACTGCCCGCATCACCACAAGCTCTTCGATGCGGTCCCGCACAGCTATCGCGACCTCCCCCTCCGCTTTGCCGAATACGGCACCTGCCACCGCTACGAGCAGAGCGGTGAACTCTTCGGCCTCATGCGCGTCCGTTCCCTGCAGATGAACGACGCCCACATCTACTGCACCGAAGAGCAATTCGAAGACGAGTTCCGCGCCGTCAACGAAATGTATCTGAAGTATTTCAAGCTCTTCGGCATCGAGAAATACCTCATGCGCTTCAGCACCCACGACCCGGCGCGGCTCGGCCAGAAATTCGTCGACGAACCCGAGCTCTGGAAGCAAACCGAAGACATGGTCCGTGGCGTCCTCGAGCGCAGCGGCATCAACTACGTCGAAGTGCCTAACGAAGCCGCCTTCTACGGCCCGAAGATCGACGTCCAGGTTTGGAGCGCCATCGGCCGCGAGTTCACCATCGCCACCAATCAGGTCGACTTCGCCCAGCCGAAACGCTTCGACCTGAAATACAAAACCCGCGACAACACCGACGCCACCCCGCTTTGCATCCATCGCGCACCCCTCGGCACGCACGAGCGCTTCATCGGTTTCCTCATCGAGCACTACGCCGGCAACTTCCCGCTCTGGCTAAACCCCGAGCAGGTCCGCGTCCTCCCCATCGGCGACGAACCGGCGCTGGTCGACTACGCCCGCGCCATCCAAACCGAGCTACGCGCGAATGGCGTCCGCTGCCAGCTAGACCCGAGCAACGACCACATCAAAGCCAAGATCGCGAACGCCGAGCAGATGAAAGTCCACACTATGCTCGTGATCGGAAACCGCGACATGGAAGCGAACGCCGTGAGCGTGCGCATCCACGGCAAAGGCAATCTCGGCGCCAAGCCACGGGATGAAGCGCTCGCGGAGCTACTCGCGTCGGTCCGGGAACGGCGCGCCTGAGTCTCGAACGTCAAAAGTCGTGCCGTTGTGGCATCGACTCGGACCCTTGGATAGGTGCGAGTTCGCAGCTCGCGCGATCTGCTCACTACTCTAGCGGCTCGATCGAAGCAGTGATGGCGTCGTAGTTCTTCTCGTGCTTCGCGTCCGCTTCTTCGAGCCGGCGGCGATGATCGCGTTGAACTTGCCCTTCTGCGCCTCGAAGCCGTGGACAAAGACCACGAAGTCTGTTCCCGCAATTCTCCCGTCGCCGCGGATCCCGCTGAAGGTGACGCCGTTTCGTTCTTGTCGGTGTCTACGTCGCCGACCTCGAACTCCTTGATCTTGGCGCCATCGGCCATGCTCCTTGCGAGGCCAGGCAAGGCTGCTTCACTTGGTTTTGGCTGCTGATGTGCGGCAGCAGCAGAATCGATTAGACGTAGCCGCAGTCGTCACCAGGGTCGCAGTCGAGATTTCCGTCTTTGTCCGGTTTGTAGGTCCAGTTCGCCGGGAACTCGACGGTGAACGTTGGCTCGTCGGCGGGGAATTTCACCTTCCCATCCACGCTCGTCCTCGCGACGGCGAAGGAGAGGGAGTGAACGTGAGCAGGACGAGGATGAGGCGGTGTTTTAGAGAATGCATGCGTGCCGAGTGTCGTGCCGGCGCGCTCGTGTCGAGAAGGTTCTGTCCCGAGAGTAGCCGTAGCGGCTCGAGCGAACCGGCCTGGCAACCCCCTTGCCGCACTCGGCCCATTTTTTCGAAAAAAATAATCGAGTTTTTCGAGAGAGGCCGCTTTGCGCGGGCGGAGAACAGGGCCGCGCCATAATTTCGCCAAGTTCAACGATTTGCGGAGATCAGTTCTTTGGTGCGGCAAGCGAATCGAACGCCGCTGCCGGCCGCACCCGATGCCGGGGTGACATTCGTGCAACATTTTTGCGAGGACCGCTTCAAGGTTTGCTGCCGATTCTTATAAATACACGGCGTTTGCGGTAATCATGGGTAAACCGCGAAATTTGCGGCACGAGTGTGACGCAGATCACAGCCAACCCCCACGGCGAGAGGAACAAACGAGATGAAACATCTGAATCTGGAACTGGAGAAACTTGAGCAGCGTATCGCCCCTGGCGTCATGCACGGCGCTAGCGGCGGCGGTGGAGGCACCGCAAGTGACGGCAGCAATGGCACGGGAAGCAAAGGCACCGCCACTGGCACGCAGACTCAGGCAACCGGCACCGGCACAGGCACTCAGAATGACACTGGGACGGGCACGATGGGCACCGGCGGCAGAGGTGGCACTGGCACGGGCGGCACTGCGGGCACCGGTGGCACTCAAACGCAGGGCACAGTAGACACTGATACCCGAAACGACACGGGTACGAACACCGACACCAGGGGCGACAACAACAACAACAACAACAACAACAACAACAACAACAACAAAGAT
>DATHXZ010000567.1:0-1915 GCA_035459405.1 Chthoniobacterales bacterium | reverse complement strand
CACTCGTGCGATCTTCATCGCGAACCCGAACAATCCGACCGGCGCGATGTCGACCGAACAGGAGATCGACCGGTTGATGTCGCGGCTCGGGGACGATGTTGTCGTTGTTTTCGACGAGGCCTACTACGGGTACGTCGATCGGCCGCCGGACACGCTCCGATTCGTCCGCGAAGGCCGCAACGTCGTCGTGCTGCGCACGTTCTCGAAGATCCATGGCCTCGCCAGCGTGCGTCTCGGCTATGGCATTGCACGGCCTGAGCTCATTGCGGTGCTTCAGAAGACCCGCGAGCCGTTCAACGCGAACGGCATCGCGCAAGCCGCAGCAGTCTCCGCGCTCGCTGACGACGCGCACCAGCGCGAGACGAAGCGGATCACCGATGAAGGGCGAGCCTACCTGCAGGAACAATTCACCGCGATGGGGCTGCCGTTCGCGCCAAGCTCCGGTAACTTCGTCCTCGTGAACGTCCGCGACGGCCACGGCGTTTTCAAAGCAATGCTGCCGAAGGGTGTCATCGTGCGGGCGATGTCTGGCTACAATCTCGCCGAGTGGGTGCGCATTTCCGTCGGCACGATGGCGCAGAATCAGAGATGCATCGCAGCGTTGAAGGAAGTGCTGGGCTGTAGCGGCCGTCTATGACCGCCGAGAGCGCGGGGTCCGATGAAATCGGCGGTCATAGACCGCCGCTACAGAACACGATCGCCGCGATCTCCACTCCGGCGGGCGAAGGCGCGATCGCGTTGGTCCGCATCTCGGGGCCGGAAGCGATCGAGATCGCGGATCGCTCGTATCGCGGCAAACGAAAGCCATCGACCTTCCGATCTCACGTCCAGCATCTCGGTGAGATCGTCGACGGACGCGGAGACCTGGTCGATCAGGTGATGTTTTCGGTGCACCGCGCACCGCACAGCTACACGGGCGAAGACCTCATCGAGATCAGCTGCCACGGCGGCATTCTTGTCACTGCGCGGGTGCTCGAGGTTTGCCTGCACGCTGGCGCGCGCGCAGCACGTCCGGGCGAATTCAGCGAGCGCGCCTTCCTCAACGGAAAGATGGACCTCACACAAGCTGAGGCGGTCATCGATCTCATCCGCGCGCAGACTGATCTCGCCTTACGTGCTGCTATCGAGCAGCTGCAGGGCCGGTTGGCTGATCGGGTGAGAGGAATCCGCGATGCCCTGGTGGACCTGCTCGCGCATGTCGAAGCGACAATCGATTTTCCCGAGGAAGACATCGCGCCCGACCAAGCTGAGCGTCTTCGCGGCCGGCTCGGTGAAATCCGCATCAGCATCAATCATCTGCTCGCCACCGCAGAGCACGGCCGCATCCTGCGTGAAGGCGTGCGCGTCGTCATCTACGGTGCGACGAATGCGGGCAAATCGAGCCTGCTGAATCGTCTGCTCGGGTATGATCGCGCGATCGTGAGCGCGATCCCGGGAACGACCCGCGACACCATCGAAGAGGTGATCAACATCCGCGGCATCCCGATTCGACTGCTTGACACCGCCGGCCTGCGCGAGTCTACCGACGAGCTCGAGCGCGCCGGCATTGCCCGCACGGAGAAGTCGCTCGAGAGCGCCGATCTTATCCTTCACGTTGCCGATCGCAGCGCGCCAAAGGCACACCGGAGCGAGCACGACGCGCGCGAACTTTTGCTGCTGAATAAAAGCGATCTCGACGAGCATCCCGACTGGCGTGAGTCCGACGCGCTCCGCATCTCGTGCGTGACGGAAGATGGTCTCGCCGGCCTCGAAGATGCGATTCTGGCGCGCATCGGAGAACAACACGTTCGCCCGGAAAGCACGGTCGCAATCAATGCGCGACATCGCGACTGCCTCCGCCGCGCGCTCGAAGCTTGCGAGTGCGCCGCCGAGACATTCGCCTCCAACTACTCGCCGGAGTACGTTGCCCTCGACC
>DATHXZ010000566.1:0-1775 GCA_035459405.1 Chthoniobacterales bacterium | reverse complement strand
CATGATCTCATACTTGCCCGGCATGAAAATGAGGACGTCGCCTTCTGTCCTGTTCGCGAGCTGATCGAGCTCGTGCGCTGCGAGATCCCAGATTGCGTAATCGTCGCCGCGCACCGCTTTCTCGAGATACTCGGTAGTCACCGGATGCTGCCGACCGCTCGAGGTGAGCAACGCGGCAGGCTTGAGAAACTTGTCAAGCGAGCCGGTATCCAGTGTTGCCGACATGACGACGATCTTGAGATCGGGCCGCGCTGTTTCCTGTAGCCGCAAAGCACGCGCGAGCGTGATGTCGCCGTAGAGATGTCGCTCGTGAAATTCGTCGAAGAGGATCGCAGCGACACCGCGCAGCTCCGGGTCCTGAATCAGCTGGCGCAGCAGGATGCCTTCTGTGACGAAGCGAATGCGCGTGCGCTTCGAAACGACATTCTCGAAGCGAATCTGGTAGCCGACTTCTTCCCCGAGCCGGCTGCCGCGCTCCTGCGCGACGTGCGACGCCAGTAAGCGCGCGGCAAGCCTCCGCGGCTGCAGGATTACCACCTCACGGTCGCCGAGCAGTCCCTGATCGAGGAGAATCTGCGGAACCTGCGTGGACTTTCCCGAGCCGGTCGGCGCCTGCAGGATGAGGCGCGGTTGCGCGCCTAACGAGCGGACAATCTCCTGCTCGAGCTCATAGATCGGGAGATCGCGCGCCTGCATCGAACCAGCACGTTGCGGCGACAGCGTGCAAGGTCAACGTCGCGATCTAGCCGGCGAAGACGAGCGCGTTCGTGAGCGCGTTTGCGATGCCGATTAATGCAGCGCCCGTGATCAATCCCGCACAAATCGGTTCCATGCCCTCGACCCAGCGGCGATGTCCGGCAGTGCCGACGGCATGTCGGCGGAGCTGCCACCAGAAGAACAGCGCGCCGAACCACATCGTCAGGCAGTACTCAGGGGGCAGGATGACGCCGAGACCGATCGAGACGGACGATAACGGGAACGGCCGCCGGCGAATGATCGTCATGATCTCGATGAACGCTGCGACAATGGCGGCACCGATCATCGAGTAAATCGCGGACATCGGAAGCGTGGTCACGCCGCGCTGGATCAATTCCGCGACGCCGCGCCACTGCAAGGCACTTGGCATCGGGAACTGCTCGGACGCAAGGGTCGCGGCAGAGCGGACTCCGGTTGCGTCAGGTTGAAGGAAAAGAACGAAGAACAGCGGCGTGGCGGCAAGCGCGCCGGAGATGATGCCGATGGCGTGCCCGATTGCCTGCTGCCGCGGCTTCGCTCCGAGCATATAGCCGGGCTTGATGTCGGAGAGGAGGTTGCCGGCATTCGAAGCGACCTCGGCGGTCATGCCGGCTGTGATGAGGTTCGAGGCGGGATTCGCGCGATCGATCGCACCGATGGTGAACTGCGTGATCTTGCTCAACGATCCGGTCGGCGTCCAGGACGTCAGCGCCATCGAGTTAGTGCAGATGACGGTGAGCACGAAGATGAGCGGCAGCGAAAGCAGAGCGAGCCACATCGGGACGCCGAAGAAGAGGTGTGTGACGTAGCAGCCGATCACGCTCAAGACCGGCACTCCGACGACCGAGATCCAGAGCGGCAGTTCGATGGTCTTCAGGACATCGTCACCCGGCTGTCTCTCCTTCTTCTTGCCACCGAGATTCTTGAAGACGCTGGTGAAAATTTCCGGCTTGCCGGCGAGCGCGATGAGAGAGCCGACCACCATCATGGTCACGCCCCACCAGAGAGACCACTGGTTCACGATTTCAGCGCGCGTTAAC
>DATHXZ010000565.1:0-2932 GCA_035459405.1 Chthoniobacterales bacterium | reverse complement strand
CAAACGCGTATGGCCGCTACATCTACATTCACGGCACGCCCGAGGAGCGGAACATCGGTCGGCCGGCGAGTTACGGCTGCATCCGCATGCGATCGAGTGACGTGATCCAGCTCTACAACACCGTCGGCTCGGGCGCTCGCGTCAGCATCGTGAATGCGCCGCTTGCGGCTGTCGTGCCGGCCCCCGCGCAGGTCGCGGCTGCGACCACATCCGACGCATCGGCGGTTCGTTAGGCGAGCTTCGGCTGCAACGACTCTGTCATCAGGCTGCCGAGCGCGTTTTGCGAGAGCACCGCGCGTTGTGCTTCGATGAGTTCCGCGATTCCTTTCCGTCCGAGCGCGAGCATGTCGCCGAGTTGCTCGTGTGAAAACGTGGCCTCTTCCCCTGAGCCCTGCAGCTCCACGAATTCGCCGCCTTCAGTCGCGACCAGGTTGAAGTCAACCGTGACCGCCTTGTCTTCTTCGTAGTTCAGGTCGAGGACTGGGGCGCCATCGAGCACGCCAGCGCTGACGGCGGCGACCAGCTTCCGAATCGGCAATGCGGGGAGCTTCTTGTCGTCGACGACCTTCCGGCACGCGATCGCCACCGCCAGGCTCGCGCCGGTGATCGCCGCGGTGCGTGTTCCGCCGTCGGCTTGGAGGACATCGCAATCCACATACATCGTCCGCGGTCCCAGCTTCTCGAGATCGACGACTGCGCGCAGCGAGCGGCCGATCAGTCGCTGAATCTCACTGCTGCGGCCATCCAGGCGGCCTTTCGAGATGTCGCGCGGCTTCCGCGTCTGCGTCGAATACGGGAGCATCGAATACTCGGCTGTAAGCCATCCGCCGGTCACGCCCTGTTCCTTCATCCAGCGCGGCACGCCATCATCGATCATGACACCGCAGATCACGCGCGTGTTGCCCATGGAGACGAGAACAGAGCCGCTGGCATGCGGTGCAATCCCGAGCTCGAATGTGACAGGGCGGATTTGATCAAAGGCGCGACCGTCGAGGCGTTGCATCGCGCAATTGTAGGGCGGGCGCTTCGCCTGCCAACGAAAACATCGGCAAGTGATGCGCTTGCCCTACAACACACGATGATCAGCTGTTGATCACGGATCCGCCGTTGGGATGCAGCATTTGACCCGTCATGTATGACGCATCGTCGGATGCAAGGAACACGTAGCTGGGCGCCACTTCCTCCGGTTGTCCCGGTCGCCCGAGCGGCACGTCGCCGCCAAACGTTTCGACCTTCTCTTCACCAAACGTGGACGGAATCAGCGGCGTCCAAATCGGGCCGGGCGCGACGCCGTTGACGCGGATCTTCTTCTCTGCGAGCGATTGCGAAAGCGAGCGTGTGAACACCACTTCCGCACCTTTCGTTGCGGAATAATCGAGCAACTCGGCGCTTCCTTTGTACGCCGTGACCGAGGTCGTGTTGATGATGCAGCTGCCTTCGCGCAAATGCTTCATCGCGGCTTTGGTCATGAAGAAATATCCGAAGACGTTTGTGCGGAACGTGCGCTCGAGTTGCTCTGCCGTGATGTCTTCGATGCTCTTCTGCGGGTGCTGCTCGGAGGCGTTGTTAACGAGAATGTCGAGCTTGCCGAGCTCCTTCACTGTTGTGTCGACAATACGGCGGCAGATCTTTTCGTCGCCGACGTCTCCCGGCAGCAGCACGCATTTGCCGCCGCGTTCGCCGACGAGGCGCTGCGTTTCCTTCGCGTCGCGATCTTCCTCGAGGTAATTGATCGCGACGTCTGCGCCTTCTTTCGCGAAGGCGATCGCAACCGCCCGACCGATGCCGCTATCGCCACCGGTGATCAGCGCCACTTTGCCATCGAGCTTCCCGCTGCCGCGATGCTGCGGGTCCTCGGCTTTCGGGCGCGGCGTCATTTCGTGTTCACAACCGGGTTTGGTGGTCTGCTTCTGGGCGGGCATCGTTTTCTTCTTCGCGGGCATGTTCGTCTCCTGTGGAATTACTCGTTAGGCCAGCGCGCGCGGTGCGGCGCCGACATGCAGAGTTCGCTTTTCGGCCTGCGAGCAGCCGTCATCGGTGCGCTCTTCATGACGTATTCTCACGCAGGCGTGAGGTGTGCGTGCGTGTTACCGACGATCCACGTAAAAAGCCGTTGACGGCTGGACCAACCGCGCTACCTTCGTCGTCCGCTGGAAGTCCTTTTCCCTCCTCTCGGAGCGCGAATCGGCAGGCGCCGCAAGAAAACTAAAGAATTTGCGCGAATAGTGTGTTGACGCTGATGCCGATCACACTAGGTTGTCCTCCCGCAACGAGCGGCTTCGGTGAGTGAGGAGACACCGGAGGCGAGATCAACTGAGGTTCTGAAAAGAATTTCACGGTTTCGCGAGAATAGTTTGTTGACGGCAACGTTAACTGCACTATGTTCTTCATCCCGCGGGGTCTCCGAGCAGGCGAAAGCCTGGCGGAGATTGGTTCGCAAAGATTTTCAAAAAAATTGCGAATTGTGAGTTGACGGATTCGCCAACTCATCTAAGTTCGAAATCCCGCCAGAAACGGGGCTCCGAAAAGCGAAAGCTGACGGAGTGGGTTCTTCGATATTTTGGGACTGCAAATTGGAACTCAATTTTGTCCCGGCATGATGAACGGAAGCCGCCACCAGGCGGACGAGCTGTGAATCTTCGTCGGAAGACAGAGTTGGGTTTTTTTGTCGCCCGAAATATCTGAGACCGCTGGTTCTTTGACATCTACATACAGGGTAGTAAAAACAACTTTTAAGAGCTGAGTCTGAAAACAGACGGCGCTCTGTGGGTTTCGACCTGCAGGAGTGCCAGAGAGTTTCAGTTATCTAAATTTCCGGTCCGGCATTCGTCGGACGCGGATCAGATTGATCAAGCTACAAAGAGCACATAATGGATGCCTTGGTGCCAATAGGCGATGAAGGACGTGATAAGCTGCGATAAGGCACGGAGAG
>DATHXZ010000564.1:0-8680 GCA_035459405.1 Chthoniobacterales bacterium | reverse complement strand
AGTCGAAGACAGTCGCGCGACCGCCTTTCCAGCCGAATTTCCCGACTACTACGCTGCCGGTTTGCAAGTTCACAACCTGATTCGGCCGGCCGGCGGGTTCGGGCGTGAATTGCCGTTGGAATGCCGCTTGGGCGTGAAATGATTCGTCAGGGACAGCGTCGATGAGACCCAGGCCGAACAGCGGGTTCGCCCTCCGCCTGGCAACGATGGTGGCCTGCCGCGGCACCTCCTCACCCTTAAACTGGAAACCTTTCTCGCCCACGATGCCTCTCGTCTGGATGGTGGGCCCGCCAAACCGCAGGAGCGGGTCAAAGCGGCCATTGACCATCTTCCCAATACGGGTCGACAGGACATCGCTGCTGCCCCCGCTGCTCGGCGCGGAGTGGCAGGCAAGGCACGACGTGTTGTTGAACACGGGACCGATGCCATCGGCGACTCCCTCCTCCTCGTTGAAACCTTCCTTTCCCGCGTGGAACCGCGCCAGTTCATCCTGGGTCAAGCCAGACAGCGGCTCCCCGAAATCGGGCATTTGGCCGTTGGCACGCTGCCCTTCGGCCGACGCGATGGTGCCGATCACGACGGCAACCGCGGCGATCGGCGCCAAATCCACCAACCAGCGGCGGATTCCTCTCGGAGCCACCGTGGGCGTTTGAACCTTCTTTTCGCCGTCTGGGTCGATCTTCATGTGTGTCAGTTCCGCAGAGTTAGTCGTACCAAACTATTTTTTTGTTCCCGAGCGAAGTGAGGCGAGGCTAGAAAGGTCGACCAGCGGCCGTCAAAGGAATTCTCAACGAATTTCAACTTTGCTGTTTCACGCGCCCGCTAGCGGATGAATCACAGCTTTCGTTACCAGCTTGCCGAAGCGGTGGTCTGCAGAAGTTGGACGGCCGAAAGTCAGCCGCGTCGCGCTCTCCGCTCTGAAACGCTCCCCCACGGAAATGCACCCATCGGGCGGCATCCAAACTCGTCTTCGCTCACAAGTCCGGTTGGCAGCGCTGCGCCGCGAATGAACGGCGGACGAGGGGCTGGCAATCATCTCCTCCACACGTGATGTCACGCATCGGCAGACAAGCCCGGCGCGACACCTTGTGGCTCAACTTCACCGCTGGCGCCGCATCAACCACGACGCGTGGGCAAGTTCCCATAGCGGCGGGCGAACTCCCGTAGCGTCGTGCCGTGGCCACGGAGATATCGAACCCATTCTCGGTCTCCACACGCCTCCCCGATCCGACAGCGAGGCAGCCGAACATCGGCAATAATCAGGCGGCGATCTGCCGCAGAACAGCCGGAACTGACGGCTGTGCGATCTCACGATCATCCGAGCTATTCAGGCACCCTGAGCGCCGCCACCAAAACGTGCGTGCTCTCGCGGCCTGCAGCGCGGCGCTGGCACTCGGTTTGATCGGGCCCTCATCGATTCTGTTCGACGCGGCGGCTAACCGTGTAGGACACGCTCGTGAAGAAATATTAGCCTCGCCTAATTTTATTCTTGTCGCCGCATCTTCTTTTTCTCAGCTTCAGGCGGAATAGGCACAGACGTTCGGTTGAACTTGGTCCGAAGCGGTTCCACTCGCGCCCGCTGAAAGGGCTTTTGCCAGACGAGAAAAACTATCGATGAAAAACGAACTGGAACACAGCTGCTCCAATGCACTCCGAAACGAAACCGCCCGCCCAGGTGTGGTCGCACCGCGTGTCCGACATTCCCGAGTGCTGTCGCTGGCGATCGGCGCAGTTGTGGTAGTGTTCTGCGCTGGCCTCGCTCCTCGCGCTGAAGCCACCCCACAGTTTGCCCGCAGCACCGGCCGGAGCTGCGTCTCGTGCCATGTCGCGCCGCCAAAGCTGAACCAATGGGGTGAGGCATTTCGCGCGCGCGGCTACCGGCTGCCAAATGATGAACAGCTGAAGCCGACAGTGCCTCTAGCGGTCTGGCTCACCGGCCGGCACGAGGAGCGATCCCCGGGCGATCTCGAGAAATCATACGTGCACAGAGTCGAGCTGATCAGTGGCGGGCCTCTTTGGGACCTGCCTTTGTCGTACTTCGTCGAATGGCGCGTCGTCAGCCTCGACCTGCGCGCCAATGGCACGCTGCGCGACCGCGGCGGGAGGTTCGAAGACGCGTTGATCAACTGGGAGCTCAACGAGAGCAACGCTGTCACGTTCGGGCAGTTCCGGTCGTTGAATCAATACGACGTCTCGTTGCGCCTCTCGGTCAGCGAACCGGTCATATTCAGCGGGTCGCTCGCCGGTCCGCGCTCGCCCAACGCCCGCATCCAGGCGCTGCGGGCGTTTGCACCGTCCGGCCGTTCTCCCGGAGCAACCTACACGCTTCGCTCGATCGGAGGGCCGCTCCCGAGCGACGGGCTCTTTCATTTTGTAAACGTGCCGTTCGTGGGAGAACTCTCGCTTCCGTTGAGCGAGGAGGCGCGACGCGAGGCCAGCTTCGAGCTCGAAGGCCCGGCAAAGGGCGTATTTCTGGAGACGTTCTATCGGCGCGGGCTGAACTCGATCGGCGCACACGCCTTTGTCGGCGAGAACGAGCGGCGCCTGTTTACGGGGGTCGGCCGCGCCAACTACAGCGACTTCTACGCGACCGCAGCGGCGGGAATCGATGATGCTGCGAACCGCCGGTCTCGCGGCCGCTTCAGCCTCGAGCTGGAATATCTGCCAAGTTATTTCGATCGGCTTCGCCCGGGCATCGGATTTCGGGTCGAGCAAATCACGCACGCGGGGCGTGACCCGGCGTACATCCCGTACTTCGTTCTCGCCGGGCCGAACACGAATTACTTCTCGCTCCTCTTGCAAATCGAAGCCAGGTTCCAGGACAGCACCAGAGGGCTGTTCTTTGACCTCTCTGCGTTCTTCTGACAAAGCGTCCAACCGCGCGTCTAAGTTGACGCGCAAAATGGCAGCGGAAGCGGAGGGCAGGCATCTTGCCTGTCTCGGCTGACGGGCTTCCAGCCTGTCGCCTCAGAATCTTAGGCTGGAGCCTGTCTTCCCCGTGCCCAACGACTTTTAGACCTCCTCTAAAAACTCGCAATCGGCCGGAGCACCCGGTCGCGCCAAATGATCCGAGGAGGGCGGTATTATACCGCCGTTCCGTGCAGCGACGCCCGAGGCGCAGTGGATGTAACCTCATGAAGCCAATAGCGCTGTTTCGCGATACCGCACGACCCGCCGTCTGCTTTGGCCCGCGGCAGGAGTGTGCAATCGAGGTGCTGGCGCGATTCCAGCGGCGTGTCCGGCCGCGTAGCAGCCACAGCGCGCGTCTTGATCGGAACTCTCTGTTGACGAGCGTCGGCGCTAAATTAGCCTGCCCTAACTTTATCTAGACCATCGATCGATGCTTTCGCTTTCTAATCTGTTCGCTTGCGGTGCTATCTTGCTCGCTACCCTGCTCGCCGGCACCGCTGACGCAGCTGAGAAGAAGCTGAAAGTCACCACCACGGTGACGATGGTGGCCGATCTGGCGCGGCAGGTTGGTGGCGATCGAGTCCAGGTCGAGGCGCTAATGGGCCCGGGCGTCGATCCACACCTTTACAAGGCAGCCGCATCCGACGTCACCAAGCTGCAGCAAGCCGACGTGATCTTCTATTCAGGTTTGCTGCTCGAAGGCAAGATGCAGGACCTCTTCGGCACGCTCGCGCGCTCGAAGCGCTTCGTTTACGCCGCGACCGAGGCGATTCCTGTCGATCGCCTGCTGGAGCCGCCAGAGTTCGCGGGCCACTACGATCCGCACGTCTGGTTCGACGTTCCGCTCTGGAAAATGTGCATCGATGTCGTGGTGAAGGGGCTCAGCGAGGCAGACCCGGCGGGCAAGGACGTTTACGAGAAGCGAGGCGTCGACGCCCGCACGCGGATGGACGAACTACACGCGTGGGCGCTCAAGAAAGCTGGAGAGCTTCCGCAGGAGCGGCGCATCCTCGTGACCAGCCACGACGCATACAATTACTTCGGACGTGCGTATGGCTTTCAGGTGGTCGGCTTGCAAGGAATCTCGACCGTGTCAGAAGCGGGCCTCGCCGATGTCGCGAAGCTTGCCGATTTCATCAAGCAGAAGGGCATCAAGGCCGTCTTCGTGGAATCGAGCGTGCCGCACAACACCATCGAACGCATTAGCAAAGACACCGGCGTGAAGATCGGCGGCGAGCTTTTCTCGGATGCGATGGGAGCCGCCGGCCAAATGGAGAACGGCTACGATCTCGGGACGTACGAAGGGATGATCAAGCACAACCTGACGACGATCGTAGAAGCGCTGAAGTGAAGCCGCTGAGGATAGAAGATAGAGGATGGCGGATGGCGGGAATCCTCTGGCCGCACGCCGCGATCCTCAATCCTCTATCCTCCATCCTCACCCCTGCCGCTCCATAGCCGCACATGCACGCCAGCGCTCCCGCCCTCGAGCTTCACGATCTCACCGTCGCCTACCACAAGAAGCCGGTGCTTTGGGGCATCGACCTCGAAGCTCCGCGCGGAAAGCTGATCGGCATTGTCGGCCCGAATGGCGCCGGTAAATCGACGTTGATTAAAGCGGTGATGGGTTTGGTGCCGATCAGCAGCGGTTGGGTCAAGGTGTTCGGCCGACCGTTCAGGAAAAGCCTGCAACGCATCGGCTACGTCCCGCAGCGGGAGTCCGTCGACTGGGACTTTCCAGTGAGCGTAATGGACGTCGTGCTGATGGGGCGCTACGGGCATCTCGGCCTGATCAAGCGGCCAACGAAGGAGGATCGGGAAGTCGCACGCGCCTGTTTGGAGAAGGTGCACATGCTTCCTTTTGCGAACCGGCAAATCTCGAATTTGTCCGGCGGCCAGCAGCAACGCGTCTTCCTCGCGCGCGCGTTGGCGCAGGAGAGCGATCTCTACTTCATGGACGAGCCGTTCTCCGGCGTAGATGCGGCAACGGAATCAGCGATCATCACTCTGCTCCATGAGCTGCGCGAACGCGGCAAGACGATGCTCGTGGTGCATCATGACCTTCCGACAGCACGCGAATATTTCGACATGCTGATCCTGCTCAACATGCGGCTGGTCGCGTTCGGCCCGACGAGCGAAGTCTTCACGAACGAGCTTTTGCAAACGACGTACGGCGGGCGACTGACGATTCTGTCCGAAGTGGCGGAGGCGGTGAAGGAGCAGCGCATTCTCTGATGAGGATAGAAGATCGAGGATAGAGGATGGCGAAGATTAGCAGCTTCCGTGATCTCAACGTGTATCAGCGCGGGCGAGAAGAGGCTCGCGCCATCTTCCTGCTGACCAAAGCATTTCCGCCTGAGGAGCGGTACTCGTTAACGGACCAGATCCGTCGCTCGTCTCGTGCGGTGAACGCGATGGTCGCGGAGGCGTGGGCAAAGCGGCGCTATGAAGCTGCGTTCGTCAGCAAAATCAACGATGCGCTCGGTGAAGCGATGGAGACGCAAGCTTGGCTCGACCATGCCGCCGACTGCGAATACATCACGCATACGCACTTCAAAGCAGCTGACGACGCATGGCAGCAGATTGGCGGTATGCTGCACCGCATGTCGGAGCGATCCGCCGATTTCTGCAAACCCCTCCAGAAGCAATGAGAGCGACGGCTTCACAAATCACGCGCGCGCGGAGCGCCGCCATCCTCTATCTTCTATCCTCCATCCTCATCACCGTCGCCCCGGCTCACGCCGCAAAAGTCGGCGACATCTCGAAAACAAATCTCACTGAGCAGGCGCTGCGCTTCTTTACATTCCAGGATCCCTCGCTCCGCTACGCGTTGATCGGCTCCATCCTCCTGGGAATCACCTGCGGGGTGCTCGGCAGCTTCATCGTCGTCCGCAAAATGGCGCTCGTCGGCGATGCGCTTTCGCACGCTGTGTTGCCAGGCGTCGCGGTCGGGTTCCTCTGGGGCCAGACGAAGGATCCATTTGCCATCTTCATCGGAGCGACGGCCGCCGGGTTGATCGGAACGACAGCCGTCAGCCTGATCAAACAGACCACCCGCTTGAAGGAAGACGCGGCGCTCGGCCTGGTGTTAGCCTCGTTTTTTGCGGTGGGGATCTGCCTCGTCACGATGATCCAACGGCTGCCGACGGGCAATAAGAGCGGGATCGACAAGTTTTTGTTTGGCCAGGCGGCGGCGATCAGCGCCGGTGATGTCCGCCTCATCACGATCGTCGCGGTGCTCGCCGTGCTCGCGATCACGGTGTTCTACAAGGAGTGCCTGGTCACGAGCTTCGATGCCGGGTTCGCGACTGCGGCCGGTTTTCCGACGCAGTGGATCCACCATGGCATCATGTTGCTGCTGGCGTTCGCGATCGTGGTGGCGCTGCAAGCCGTGGGCGTGGTGCTGGTTTCAGCGATGCTGATTACGCCCGCGGCCGCCGCATACCTGTTGACCGATCGAATGCATTGGATGCTCGTCCTCGCCGCGATCTTCGGAATGATCGCGGGTGTGCTCGGCGCCTTCTTCTCGTTCCTGGGAAACAACCTGCCAACAGGGCCTTTCATGGTGCTCGCCGCGAGTACCGTCTTCATCGCAGCCTTTCTCTTCGGCCCCCGCCACGGAGTGCTGGTCCGGTGGTGGAACCGCCGCTCGCGTGCTGATCGCATTGGCCGCGAGAATACGCTGAAATCGATCTACCGGGTGCTGGAAGAGCGGGAGTTCGACGGTGAGGGCGTGTCGTTGCGCGAATTAGCCCAGGTGCGGCGCGAGAGCATCGAAGAAGCGCGCGCCGAAACGAAGCGCTTAAAGCGGCACGGCCTCGTCTCCACGCACGAAGAGGACAACATGCTCTTCTTTACGCCCAATGGCTGGCAACGCGCCTGCGAGATCGTCCGCAACCACCGGCTCTGGGAACTCTACCTGACGAATGCGGTGCAGTACGCGCCCGACCACGTGCACGAAGACGCCGACAAGATCGAGCACGTGATCGGAAGTGAGACGGTCCGAGAACTCGAGCGCAAGCTGCAGTTTGCGAAACTCGATCCGCACGGGCGGCTGATTCCGGGATTGGAAGACATTTATCCCTCCGTTCGACGTACATGAACCGTCACATGAGGATAGAAGATAGAGGATTGAAGATGGCGGAGAGCCGTCGCACGCGCATCGCTATCCTCGATCCTCTATCCTCCATCCTCGCTCGCGCAGCATGAACAACCTGATCCCACCATTCGACTTCCACCGCGTCTTCACCGCCCCCTGGACCGACGGCAGCGGAAGCTTCTTCTGGATCGCCGTGATGGGTTTCTTCGTCGCCGCATCGTGTGGCCTGATCGGGAACTACCTGATCTTGCGCCGCATGGCGCTGGTCGGCGATGCGATCAGTCACAGCATCCTGCCTGGGATCGCCATCGCGTTCCTGCTCGCGAGCAGCCGGAACACGTCTGTCATGTTCCTCGGCGCACTTGCTGCCGGCATTCTCACCACAGTGATCATCGACGTGATCCACAAACGATCGCGCGTGAAGCAGGACGCGGCCATCGGGATCGCATTCTCCACGTTGTTCGCCATCGGTGTGATCCTGATCAGCCTTTACGCGGATAAGGTCGATCTCGACCAGGAATGCGTGCTCTACGGTGAAATCGCGTTCGTGCCGCTGGCGCCGTTCGTGCAGCTTGGAAACGTTGCGCTCGCGCCGGAACCGGTGCTGCGGATGGGTTTGGTCACAATCGTGACCGCATTGCTGATCGTGCTTTTCTACAAGGAGTTACTGGTCAGCTCCTTTGATCCGGGACTCGCCGCGTCGCTCGGCATTAACGCCGGAGTCATGCATTACGCGCTCATGTCGATGCTCTCGGTCGTGGTGGTGAGTGCATTTGAATCGGTCGGTGCGATTCTCGTCATAGCAATGCTCATCCTGCCCGGTGCCACTGCGTCGCTGCTCTCGCACCGCTTGCCCGTCGTGCTGGTGGTCAGTGTCGTGCACGGCGCGCTGAGTTCACTGCTTGGCATTCACCTCGCCATTTGGCTCGAATGCTCGATGGCAGCGGCGATGGTCGTCATGGGCACAGCGCTCTTCACCCTCGCTTGGATCTTCAGCCCTCGTGACGGACTACTTGCACGCTGGCTCGCGCGACGCACCGTTTCCCCGGCTGTCACCGCGCTCGAACCCACTCCTGCATATGGCCGGTAAAGCTCCATCCGCTCTCGGGAACTCATCCGCAGTCGAGGATTACCTCGAGCGCATCCTCGAGCTGATTAACACCAAAGGCTACGCCCGCGTGGTGGACATCGCCACCAGGCTCAGCATCTCGCAGGCGAGCGTGACGAACATGATCCAGCGGCTCGATGCCGAAGGTCTGCTGAAGTACGAGAAGTATCGCGGTCTCGTCCTCACGACCGCGGGCGAAACGCTCGCCCGCAACATCGCGCAGCGTCACCAACTGCTGACGGATTTTCTCACGCTGCTCGGAATCGACGAGCGCGTCATCGAGCACGATGTCGAGGGTATGGAACACCACATCAGCCCGGCGACGCTGCACGCCATCGAGGCGCTGACCCAGCAGCTGAAACGCCGGCCTGCCTTGCGCGCGCAACTCGCTGCGGCCGCTCGTTAGGCGTTCGGCTCATGGCGAGCCGGCGAGCCGAGTTTGTCGTTCTCGCCGTAGATATCGGGAGTTCGTCGACACGCGCTGCACTTTTCGACGATGGCGGTCGCTTCGTCCCCGAAAGCAGCGCACGTGCGGAATACAGCGTCCGCTACACAGCGGATGG
>DATHXZ010000563.1:0-3758 GCA_035459405.1 Chthoniobacterales bacterium | reverse complement strand
CAGGTCGGGATGGTCGCGCCGGAAGCGCAGCATGCGGCTGGTGACCAGTAGCTTGATCCGCCCGTCCGCCCAATTCCGCAGCAAATCATCCGGGGCGGTGCTGTCGAGCGCCTCGAGCATCTCTCGCCGCCGCTGATAATCGACAGGCCGGCGATTATCGGGATCAACGAGGCTGAAATCCCAAATCTCGTTGCCCTGGTAAATGTCTGAAACGCCGGGCGCGGTCACCTTGAGCAAGACCTGCGAAAGCGAGTTGACCGCTCCGAGCTGTGCAATTTGCGCCGCCAGGCCAAGGAAGGCGGGCACGAATTTGTTCTTCGCCGAAGGTTGGAGAATCCCGGCGACGAAGTCGCGCATCGCGGCATCCCACTCCTCGTTAGGCTGGATCCAGCTCGTGTTAAGCTTGGCTTCCTTAAGCGCCTTGGTCATGTACTCCTGGATCCGGCGGACATATTCTGCATCGACTGATTCCACCGGCGCACCCGACGGCTGCATCGGCCACGTGCCGAGCAGCGTCTGGTAGAGTAGATATTCTTCGTTCGCGTCCGGCGCCTGCGCCTCTTCGATCTGGCGTTTCAGGCGGCGATTGATCGTGCGCCAGCGCTGCAGCGAGGTGCGCCACGCGTGCGGGATTTCCGAGATTGCGACCATCCGCGCGCGCACGTCTTCGCTTCGCTTCGTGTCGTGCGTCGAGGTCGCCAGCATCGTCAGCGGCCACTTCTGCTGATAGTGCGCGTTCTCGGCGTGGAAGTCCGCGACGCTGATGCCGAAATGCTGCGGCTCGCCGCCGACTTCGTTTAACGCAGCGAGCCGGTTGAAGATGTAAAACACCGTGTCCTCGAGCCCTTTCGCCATGATCGGGCCCGTGCACTGCTGGAACTTCAGCACGAAATGTACGTGTGCCGCGCGGGCTTGTTCGTCGAGATTTTCGGGAAAGCGGAAGAGCAGGATGTCGCGCAGGAAATTAAAGACCGACGCTTCGATGGCCGGGTTGCGGCGCTTCGCTGCAGCCATCGCGCGATCGATCACATCGCGATCTTCAGGGCTGACCGGCTGGCCCGGGGTCACGTAGGTGCGGTAAACAGGGAAGCACGCGATCGTCTCACGGACCGCGCGGCTGAGCGCCTCAAGTGTGAAGTCGCGGAACCAGCGATTCTGCTCGGATAAGCGATCGAGCATCGCACCGAGAACGTTGACGTCGTTCGCGAGCGAGAGGCGCATGACCAGCCGCTTCTTCGCGTAGACGAGATGGCCGAAATGCATCGAGTGCGCGATGAAGCGGCGAAAGGTCTTGGTGATTGCGTCCTCGGCGGATGAGTCGCAGAGGACGTTGTTCACGAGGCGGCCGAAATCGTAGCCCGTCGTGCCGTGGACCGGCCAATCGCCGGGCAATCGCTCTTTCCCCGACAGGATCTTCTCGACGACCAGATAGATGGCACAGCGATCGGAGGAACTCGCCGCGGCGAGTCCCTCCGCGCGCAGCGCTTCCGCGCAGCGCTGCTGGAGCTTCGCAAAGTATTGCGACGGCAGGTAAAGCCCGTCTGGGTGATCGATGCGCAGTCCGGTCACCGCACCGGAGCCGACGAGCTCGAGAAGTAGCTTGTGCGCCGAGTCGAAGACCTCCGGCAACTCCATCCGGATCGCGGCGAGATCGTTGATGTCGAAGAAGCGGCGGTAGTTGATCTCCTCCGCTGCGACGCGCCAGAACGAAAGGCGATACGCCTGATCATTCACTAACTGATCGAGCGCATCGAAGCTGCGCGCGTCGCCTGGTGTGCCGTTGATCTGCGTGACGGCGCGCTCGATTGCTGCGAGCACCTGCGGCGCTTCGTGGCAACGCCGGTCGAGCCGACGCTTGATGATCTCCTTCTCACGCGCGCGTTCCGCGATCCGCGCCGGATCCGTTTCCGTGCGGCGCGGCAGGTAATCGAGCGCGGTGATGATGCTCTGGAATTCCGCGTAGAAATCCTCCTCGCGATGCGGCTCGAGGAAATCGAGCGCGATCTGCAAGACATGGCGATACGTGCCCGGCGCGATCGGCCATTCGTGCTCGTAGTAGTTCAGGTAAAACGCGCCCGCTTCGAAGCGCACCTTGAGCTCGCCGCGCTCGAGCACGCGTCCGTATTGATCGCCGAGAATCGGCAGCAGCACCTTATCGCGCAGATCGGATTTCAGCGGCTGCCAGTCGATATCGAAATACGGCGCGTAAATGGAGCTGGGGCCGTTCTCGAGCACATCCATCCACCACTGGTTCAGCGGCTCGCCGATACCCATGTGGTTCGGCACGAAGTCGAGCACCTGGCCCATGCCGCGCGCGTGCAGCTCGGCGACGAAGGCGTCGTATTCCTCGCGTGAGCCGATCGCGGCGTTCAGCTTGTTGTGATCGGTGATGTCGTAGCCGTGCAGGCTCTCGGCGCGCGCCTGGAAGTACGGCGACGCGTAGCAGTCATCGATCCCGAGCGCGTGCAGATACGGCACGATCTCGCGCGCGTGGTTGAACGTGAACATCCGGTTGAATTGCAACCGGTAGGTGGAGGTCGGGATGCGTGGAGTGTCGGCGTTCATCGCGAGGAGGCGTTACATTCGTTCGGGGACTTCAATCCCGAGCAAATCGAGGCCGCGCTCCAGAACGCGTGCAGTTAACCCACAGAGCGCCAGGCGCGAACTGCGCGCCGGCTCTTCGGATTTCAACACCGGGCAGGCTTCATAGAAGGCGTGGAAGCTGTTCGCCGTCTCGAAGAGATAGTTGGCCAGGATGTTCGGGCGGAAGTCGTTCAGGACGGTCGGCACTACTTCGGCGAACTGGCAGAGGCGTTTTGCGAGATCGCGCTCGGCAGGTTCGCTCAACTCCAACATTGTAGCCGTCGGCCTGTGGCCGGCGTCCTGCGCTGCACCGTGCGCTGCGTCCGAGGCGGCGCCCTGCGCTTCCCACAGGGAATTGGCTACACTAGAGCCATCGCCGGCTTTGCGGAAGATCGACCGAATGCGCACATACGCGTTTTGCAGGTACGGCGCAGTGTTGCCCTGCAGTGACAGCATCCTGTCCCATGAGAAGATGTAATCGGTCATCCGATGTTGTGAGAGATCGGCGTACTTCACCGCGCCGATCCCAATGATGCGCGCGGTGCGCTGTTTCGCGGCTTCGTCGAGATCGGGGTTCTTCTCCTCGATGATCTTGCGCGCGCGCAGGATGGCTTCATCCAGCACATCCTGAAGCGCGACGTTATCGCCCGAGCGCGTCTTCATCGCTTTCCGGTCCTCGCCGAGGATGCTGCCGTGCGTGATGTGGCGGAAATCGGCGTGCCTGCCTTCGCGTCGCGCAATCTCGAAGATCTGCACGAAATGCAGTTGCTGCGGCGCGCCGGTCACGATCCACACCGCGTCGCGTTGCAGATCGTCGAGGCGGTAGTCGACCGTGGCGATGTCTGTTGTTGCGTAATTGAAGCCGCCGTCGCGTTTGCGAATGATGCATGGCTTCTCGGCGAGATCCGGGATGTCACGGAAAAAAACGCAGACCGCGCCTTCGCTGATTTCCGCCAGACCAGACTTCAGCAGCCGGTCGACGACGCCCGGCAGCCGCTCGTTGTAGAAACTCTCGCCGCGCTGGATGTCGTAGCGGATGCCGAGCAACTCGTATGCGTGCTCGAACTCGCGCAGCGACAGCCCGACGCATTCCTGCCAGATGGCGAAGTTCTCCGCGTCGCCGCCCTGCAATTTGACGAGCTCCTCGCGGCAGGCATCTCGCACCGCTGGATCAG
>DATHXZ010000562.1:0-1711 GCA_035459405.1 Chthoniobacterales bacterium | reverse complement strand
CTTCTTCGCGGAATCGGCCGCGCCGGACGAAGTGTCAGTTGCTGCGCCCTTGTCCGCCTTCACCTCGATCTGTGTCGCAGTCATCGAATAGGTGATCATGACCTTGTCGCCGAGTTTGGCGCGCTGTTCGCCTTCTGGTTGCGTCGTGTGCAATCTCCCAGCGCTCGTCGGCTTTTGGACAGCAATCATTGAGTCGGTCACCTCGAGAACGAGACCGGTGACCTGGTACGTCTTCAGACCGGCGGTGCCGCCGATGTGAGCGCCAACGCGACCGCTGCAAATATCCTGGTGATCTGATGTTCATCTCAGTCGATTCGGATCGCTGCTGCGCGAACGGCCTCATCGTGCCGGCGTTCACGGCCCACACGAACGAGTGCGGTCGGCCAGATGCCGTCTCGCGGCACCCGAGCTTTCAATCGCCGCTCGCCACGATAGTATGCCCGCGATGGTCTCCGTCCCGATCTTAGACATCGTCGCACTGGTCGAAGGCGAATACAGCGGCCCGACCGATCTTGCGGTAACCGCTGTGAACACGCTGAAAGATGCGGCGCAGGATGAGATCACCTTTCTCAGCAACGCGAAATATACGGCGCAGCTTCAGCATACGAGCGCGGGCGCGGTTCTGGTCTCGAAGCAAACCTCCGGAAGTGACCCGCGGTGGATTCGAGTAGCAGATCCGTATTTCGCCGTGTCTCAGGTAGTGAGCCGCTGGTTCGCCAGGCGTCCCATGCCGCAGGGAATCTCGCGGCAAGCGTCAGTCTCTGCGACGGCCATTATCGGTGACAACGTCGCGATCGGTGCCTTTGCGCGGGTAGGTGAGAACGTGTCGATCGCTGATGACGTGGTGGTTTTCCAAGGTGTCTCGGTCGAAGCTGGTGCGCAGATTGGCGCCGGCACGATCATCTATCCGAACGTGGTGATCTACGACGGCAGCATCATCGGCCGGCGGTGCGTGCTGCACGCGAACACCGTCGTCGGATCAGACGGCTACGGGTTCGCGACGCATCGCGGGAAGCACCACAAGATCCCGCAGGTCGGGATCGTCCGGATCGAAGACGATGTCGAGATCGGCGCCGGAACAACGATTGACCGCGCAGCCTTCGGCGAGACGGTGATCGGGGAGGGCACTAAGATCGATAACCTGGTGCAAATCGGCCACAACGTGAAGATCGGGAAGCATTGCCTGATCGTGTCACAAGTGGGGATCGCCGGCTCGACGGAGCTCGGCGATCACGTTGCGGTCGGTGGACAGAGCGGTTTGTCCGGTCACCTGAAGATTGGTAACAGGGTGCAAATCGGCGGGGGAACGGCGGTGGTCGAGGATACACCCGACGGAAGCAAGGTCATGGGCTACCCTGCAGTCCCATTCCGGCAGTTCGCCCGAAGAGAGGCGATCTTGAAGCGCCTGACCGAAAAAGGGGAGCTCGAACCGAAATCCGAATAGCGGCGGGAGCATTGTTGGAGACCAACGGCTGGGCTGATGTATTGCACGCGACGGGCATGTCGCGGATCGCGAAGCACGTTCCGCAGCTGAACGGCGCTCCGGTCGTACAAGAAAAAGCCCGGCACCTTGTTTCCAAGATGCCGGGCATCAATTCTGGCGACGTCCTACTCTCGCACAACCTATAGATGCACTACCATCGGGGCTGCAGCGTTTCACTTCCGTGTTCGGAATGGGAACGGGTGGGGCCACTGCGCTATGATCACCAGA
>DATHXZ010000561.1:0-1534 GCA_035459405.1 Chthoniobacterales bacterium | reverse complement strand
CGTGCGTCGCAGCCTGCCCGAATGCATCGGCCATGCTGTTCACCTCGGCCAAGATTTCGCACCTCGCTCTCTTGCCGCAAGGCGACCCAGAGCGCACCGAGCGCGTGCTCAATATGGTGCAGCAGATGGACGCCGAAGGGTTCGGCAACTGCTCGAATCACTACGAATGCGAAGCCGTGTGCCCCGCCGAGATCAGCGCCAGTTTCATCGCGAAGATGAACCGTGAGTACGCGCTCGCGACGTGGCGCAAAAAGGTCGGCGAGTAGTGAGACACCTGTAGCGGCGATCTATGACCGCCGACCTGTAGCCGCGGATGTGATCCGCGGCCGGCCGAGGACAGCGACCTCGGGTACAACGGCGGTCATAGACCGCCGCTACAGTCCCTGGCATAGGCACGTCCACAGATCGGGATCGACCTCTGCTCGTGCTCGCGATGCGAGTTCCTCCCCGCCGTGCGCGTCGCGCACAACGGCGAAGACCGTCGACCCGGAGCCCGACATCAATGCCGCTCCGACTTCGGGTTGCCCGAGTAGCCACATCTTCATTCGAGCGAGAAAGACGTATTTCTCAAAAACCGGACGCTCGAGATCGTTGACGAACGTACTGGCTCCACACGTCTGCTGAGTGTACGAAACCTGAGGCAGCTCTTTCGAGTTATGCCAGCGTTGATATGCCCATGGCGTCGCCACACCGAACGGCGGTTTGATGAGCAACAGTCGCAGTGGCTCGGCTAGAGTCGCACTTGTCACGAGCTCCCCTCGCCCGCGGCAGATCGCGGCTGACTCGTAGATGAAAAACGGCACATCCGAGCCAATCTCCGCGGCGATCTGCGTTAGCTGTTCGGTGCGCAGTCCAGCATTAAGCAGCCGATTGAGCCCGAGCAGGACAGAGGCTGCATCGCTGCTGCCACCGCCGAGACCGGCGCCGTGCGGGATTGCTTTTCGCAGCTCGATCTTCAAACCCGCACGACGATCTGTTTTCTGCAGAAACAGCCGCGCAGCTCGAACCACCAGATTGTCATCGCCTGGCGGGAGAGAGGGATCATAGCACGCGAACTCGATCGCAACGCTATCGCGATCCGAAATCGTAAGACTGATTTCGTCGTAGAGCGACACAGGAATCATCAACGTCTCGATCTCGTGAAACCCATCCTCCCGCCGGCGCAGGATGCGGAAGGAAAGATTGATCTTCGCGGGCGCGCGAAGCTGCATAGAGTTCACACTGCTCACGGCGCTGCAGCCTACAGGATGAACTCGCAACAAGGGGTAAAAAACGCGCGCGATCGGCTCATCATCGCTCTCGATGTGCCATCAGCCGACGAGGCGGTAGACCTCGCCGCGCAGCTCTCATCCGAAATTTCATTCTTCAAGGTCGGACTGCAGCTCTACACCGCCGAAGGTCCGGAGATCGTGCGCCGTATACAAGCGACAGGCGCGAATGTGTTCCTCGATCTCAAGCTCTTCGACATTCCGAACACGGTGGCGAAGGCGGTCAGCGCAGCGGCCGCGCTCGGCGTCTCGATGCTAACCATTCA
>DATHXZ010000560.1:0-15490 GCA_035459405.1 Chthoniobacterales bacterium | reverse complement strand
TTTGGCAGCAAGGAGCCTGAAGATGAATCGAAACATGGTAATGATGAATCGCATTTCGCAATCGCGGCGCGGCTATTCGTTTTGATACCGCTTCGCGTGATCTGACCGCGAGAGCCGTCATCCTGAGGCTGGCGAAGAACGCGGAAGGATCTCACGTCGAAGCTGCGCATTACATTATCTCTGCAGTGGCCGCGCTGAGTAATCGCGTGACATCCTTCGTCGTCTTCGCGACTCGGGGTAACGGCCCGAGTGTGGGCTTATCTAACGACATGCTGGCGCGCTGAGTCACAACGGCGTTGGTGTCACCCCTCCCCTGTGTTTAGAGATTTTGACGCCTCCGATCAGGTAGTTAAAGGAACCCGGGCGATCCGGTTCACCGACCGGTCGGCGAGCCGCGGTGAGTCGCGGGTGGAAGCACGCTGATTCACGTTCATGTTTCCACTCGACAGAACTTGGTGAGCGGCTACCGATTCCGCATGAACCTGGGAACTCGTCTGCGCGCAGTCACTTCTCCTCGATACCTGGCGGCGTTGTGTGTGGTGACGGTGTTTTGCTGCAGCGCCTTCTCCGGCTGCAGCCGCGAAGAAGTTCCCACAGAGGAGAGGAGCACGGTGGCGGCGACGCCGAAGAAGCCCAGCCCCGTCTTCGCCGAGTCGGTCGCGATCTCAGCCACGCGCGGCGTCAACAGCCTGAACACTGCGAACCAGGCGAGTATCGCGGTGATCGATCGCGCCATCCGCGTCAGCGCCACCGGAGACGATCCGCAGCTGACGGTCGGCATCAGCGGTGCTCGGGGCGGCTCGACGGCAGTTTACCTGGACTTTGACAGCCCCGCCGCCAGCGCGCTCGAGCTCTACTATCAGGTCGCGAATGTGCCGTTCTCGGCGGATCATGTGATCGCCACCTCGACGAAACAAGGGCGGAACCAAATCTTGTTGCAGGTCGATGATCCACGCTTCAGCGGCTGGCTTCGGCTGGATCTCGGTCAAATAGCAGGCGAATACACGATCCATTCGATCGTCGTTTTGTCGGATCACCCGCTCAGCCTTGTCGCTCCGCCTCGACCTCAGGCGGAGCTCGCCGCCAGTTTTGAAGCATCAGTCAGTTCCGTCTGGGCGGCGCGCACGCCGGACGTTTTCGATGAATTCAAGCCGGTTAAGGACGTTGATATTCAGACCGCGCCGGAAGGACTAGCGCTGAAAGCAAATGGCGCAGATCCGTCGCTCCTTCTGCCGGAATTCGACGCCAGGCAGCCTGTGATTATCAAGGTCGTGGTTATCAGCCCCACGGACACAGCCCTGCAGCTCTTCTACAAAATCGAAGGGCAGACGGATTATTCAGAACCGCAGTCGTACAGCCAGCCTCTTAAAATCGGAGCAAATACAATTTACCTGGAGCATAACGAACCGCGAACAAGCGCGCCTCTGAGGCTCGATCCAGGCATGTCACCTGGTAATTACCTGCTCAACGACATTGAGGTCCGCGCCGTCAAGGCGGGGTCACCGTAGTCACAGGCGCAAACGGGCAGAAAGGGGTCAGTCTGGGATTGCATCAGTTTTTCGGGCAGTGAATTGGGGATCAACTCCTATGGTCTACTTGGTTTAGTTTGGATTCAAATTCGATTCAAACTTGGTCGGCCCAATCGACGCAAGTTGGGCAGCCGATTGGGCGCGATGGGGCCGCCGTGGCGCCTATCGGTCATGCCGGGACGGTACTTGGAGCGTTGGCGAGTGAAGAATGCGCGCCTTTCGCATGAGACGGGCGCTGCGATCGCGCCGGCCCGAGCCGTTGGGCGCGCGAGCGCAAAGGGCAGCCGATCGAGCTGGCGATCGCCCGCCCGCTACGAGAAGAAACGCCGATGTCATCGCAAATGCATGCCAGTGGAGCTGCGGACGGGCACATGGACCCATCTCAGCTGCCTGCTCCATTCAACTGAGCAATTACTCAGGACTGACTCTGATCCCTCGATCTTGTCCTATGAGGTAGTTAAAGGAACGCAGGCGATGGGGTTCACCGATCTGTCGGCGATTCAGCTAAACGCGGTCCGATCGGGCTGACGGGAAAGGCCCCGGCATTCACTTCCGACCCTGCTAAGTAGCCCGGCAAACCACGATGTCCTGACTGTCGTCTAACGCTCGCTCCTGAACCTCAACGACATCGAAGAACTCGGACCACTGACGCCGGATGTATTCCGGCGTGTGACACGCGACTTGGTAGAAGTCCGGCAAACCCTCGGTATTCCCAACCTGAACGTAGCAAAATCTCTTTTCGAAGGCGTCGCGGCGCAGCTCTTCCGGGAGCTTCTCGATATGCTTGCTCCCGTGCGTCGTGGCGAGCAGATATCCCCCCGCTTTGTGACGCGCCGCAGCTCCTCGAGCCAAGCGAGTTGCATGTGTTCCGGCAGATGAGTGAAGATCGAAATGCTGTAGATAAGATCGAAGGTATGCGGCGGGTAACTGAGCGGAGGCATCTCTGGGTTCACCGAGAACATCGCCGCCTTCGAGTAGTTCGCCCGGCACCAGCCAATCGCCTCCGTGTCGATGTCGGTGCCGTGAATCTCCTGCGAAGAACCTGATTGGAAATGCAACGCGCATAGGACTCGCCCGCAACCACAGCCAAAATCGAGGATCGAGTGAAAACAAGCGAGGTCTTTGCCGATCCTCGACAACGAGCTCCTCAGCTGATGAACCAAGGATTCACCGTGCCGGAGAAAATGCGGGTGATACACCCCACTTACTCGTGCTTGCAGGTGTGGCGGCGGCGGAATAAGGCCGCCGACCTGCTTGAGCGAATCTTGCAGTTGCACGCTGAACGTTTCTAAGTCGCGCACTTTTGCTTCCAATCCTGAGAGCTGTTCCAGTCGTGCCGCAACGCCCGTCTGGATCGGCAGCCGATTCATGGCTTTTGCCGCTGCTTTCCTCACCTGCTTTTTCAAACTGCGCATTTCGATCTTAGTTCTCGTCAGTCGCGCCCCTCGACCCTGTCGTTCGGACTCACGCGAGCGAAACTGCGTTGTCAACTCGTCAACGGTGCCGATGCGAAATGACCGTGAACCGCGCACGGCCGACAGGCATGTCGTGCGAGGGCACGAGAAGAGGCGCGAAAGATAATCCGATTAGCGCGATCTCACGATGCCATGTCGACTCGGCTGCTGAAAAGAGGACGTGATCCAGTCGTGCATGCCGTCACACGCCGCGAGACCCTGCTCGAAACCGGCTAGCTGCGGGGCGTCCAGGCGGACCGGTGCTCCGTAGCTGGCGATTAAGGATGAATCGAATCTGCCGGGTTCTCGCGGGCGCTTTTGTCGATCAACGAGCGGCGGCCAGAACAAGCCTGATCATCCTGACGCGCGGCGACGGCGAAGGATCTCGCTATGGGCTCAACGATATCCAACTTCACGCGGCGTGGTCTACCATTCGACGTGACACCCTTGGCGCGCTGCCACACCTCGCAATAGGCCGCCACTCGGTATCCCGCACTATGCATCTCGCGCGCTCGAGAGAGCAACAACGTTGCTAGATTCCCGCCCTGCACCTACTGTCCGGCCGTGTCGTTTAGAGATTTTGGCCTCTCAGATGAGGTAGTTAAAGGGACGCAGGCGATGGGTTTCACCGACCCGACGCCGATCCAGCTGCGCGCGTTCCCGGTGGTGCTTGCGGGCAAGGACCTGATCGGAACCGCCCAGACTGGGACCGGCAAGACAGCGGCGTTCGCGCTCCCGATCCTGACGAACCTGGCGCAGCACGGCGCGTTTCGTTGTCTCGTGCTGGAGCCGACGCGCGAGCTTGCCGCACAGGTGGAGACGGCTTTTCGCGACTATGGGCGCTTCACCGATCTGCGGGTGTCGCTCATTCATGGCGGCGTCGGCTACGGCAAGCAGCGCGAGGAAGCCGCCGCCGGGATGGACATCGTCGTCGCGACACCTGGTCGGCTTCTCGATCATCTCGGGCAGGGCACGATGAAGCTCGATAAGGTGAACATGCTGGTGCTCGACGAGGTCGATCGCATGCTCGACATGGGCTTCCTGCCAGACGTGCGGCGGATCGTGGAGCAAATCTCCACCGACCGTCAGACGCTCTTGTTCTCGGCAACTCTACCGCCTGAGATCGATCGGCTCGCAGCATGGGTCCTGCGCGATCCGGTCGTGATCGAGATCGGCGCAAATCGCTCGCCGGCGGAGACCGTGACGCACGCTGTCTATCCTGTGGCGGCGGAACAAAAGTTCGATCTGTTGATGGCGCTCCTCGAGCGCACGAGCTTCGACAGCTGCCTCATCTTCTCGCGGACGAAGCACGGCGCGGACAAGATCGCGGTGAAGCTGAAGCAGGGGAAGCATTCGGTCGCCGTCTTGCACTCGAATCGCACTCAGCGCGAGCGCGTCGAGGCGCTCGATGGATTCAAGAGCGGCAAATACGAGATCATGGTCGCGACCGACATCGCCGCGCGGGGCATCGACGTCGCGGGAGTGAGCCACGTCATCAACTACGACGTGCCGGAGCATCCCGAAGACTACGTGCACCGCATCGGGCGGACCGGTCGCGCGCAGAAGGTCGGCGACGCATTCACGCTCATGAACGGCGAGGAGCTTGGATCACTCCAGTCGATCGAGCGGTTTATCGGCGCGAAGATTCCCCGCCTGAAGCTCGAAGGTTTTTCTTATCTTTACACGGCGCTCTTCGAAGCGGAGCCGGCGTCCGGTGGCAAACGCGGCGTCGGCGGCGGTCGCACGCACGGCGGCTACTCCTACGGTCGGCGGCGGCGTTGACGCGCCGGCAAGAGCCTCAGGGCCTAATGAGTCTTCCCGTTCAAAGCTGGATCCGTCGAATGCCGATCGTCCTCTCGTTCCTCGGCGCTGTCGCGTTGGCGGAAGGCGCAGAGTCGAATTCCAGCGAAAACTCGAGGCTCCGCCGCTGGACGAATCTCCCGCACGAGCATCGAGAAGTCCCACTGTTCTCGATTTACGGGCCGTTTGAGGCTCCGCCCGGTGCTGCAAGCCTCGCGAAGGCAAGGAGCGCGCTCGACGTCTTCGACTTCGAAGAAGTAGCGCTCGGCGAGGACAACAAGAGCATCAGTTTGCGCTTGCACGGCATGGCCCGGCGAACGCTGACGCAGTTAGCTCACAAGCACACAGGGAAATACTTCGTGGCCGCGGCGCCATCGGACGACATCTACAGTGGCAAATCGGCTGTCGCTGTGACACGCATGACATCGTCGTTCGCTGACGGGCAGATCACGTTTCCGCACCCGCAATGTGCAGAGATCGCGCGGGCGCTACGGCGGCGTTTCCGGATCGCGGAGTTCCGGCTGCAGTCCCGGTGATACGTTGTCGAAGTGCGGCTCAGGATCGGCGCGGGCTGAGAAAAACGCGGACTGCGAGATGCGATTTGGCGCGACCGGGAAAAACTTGCAGACGGCGTTGCAGCGACTGAACGTCATCCCATGAACCTGCAGACGTCCTACGCGCATCCGGAGGCGCTCGTTGAGACCGACTGGCTTGCCGAGCACCTCAACGACGACGGCATCCGTATCGTTGAATCAAACGAGGACATCCTGCTCTACGACACGGGACACATTCCGGGCGCGGTGCATATCGACTGGCGGTCCGATCTGCAGGATCCGCTCGTTCGCGACTACATCTCACCGGAGAAATTTGCGGAGGTGTGCAGCCGCAACGGCATCACGCCCGAGACGACGTGCATCTTCTACGGCGACAAAGCGAATTGGTGGGCGACGTATGCGCTCTGGGCGTTCCGCCTATTCGGCCATGAGAAGGTGAAGGTGCTGAATGGCGGGCGCGATAAATGGAAAGCGGAGGGCCGCCCATCCTCCCGCGAAGTGCCGAAGTATCCGCGCACCAATTATCCCGTGCCGCCGAAACGCTACGACGCTGAAATCCGCGCCTTTGCCGAGGACGCCTTGAAGCAAAGCAAATCGGCCAAGCCGTTGATCGACGTGCGTTCGCCGGGCGAGTTCCGAGGCGAGATCACACACATGCCGGAGTATCCGCAGGAAGGCGTGCTACGCGGCGGTCACATTCCGGGCGCGAAGAGCGTCCCGTGGAAGACGGCTGCGAATGACGACGGCACGTTCAAGTCAGCCGAGGAGCTGGCGAAAATCTACCTCGAGGGTTGCGGCGTCAGCTCCGAGAACGACACGATCGTCTACTGCCGCATCGGTGAGCGCTCGAGCCACACCTGGTTCGTGCTCACGTATCTGCTCGGCATCGACAACGTGCGGAACTACGACGGCTCGTGGACCGAATGGGGCAACCGCGTCGGCATGCCGATCGAGCGGGGCACGTAGGTTTCCTGCTAGTATTAATCCTACTCATAATCTTAATCTCTCCCGATCCCCGAAATAGATTAGGAGCAGGATTAGGATTAAGAGTAGGAGGAAAACGATGTACCCGCCGAAGCTGAACAACATCATCAATCTGTTCGAGACGCTGCCCGAAGTAGAGCGCCGCGAAACGCTCGTCTCGTACGCTGACGCGGCAAAAAAGCAGGAGCCGAAACCAGGCGAGCAGTTCAAGCTGGAGGACGTCCGCAAAGACGAAGAGTGCGCCGATACGGTCGGCGTTTACCTGCACGTCGACGATGAAGGCAAAGCGCACTTCCGCATGACGCTTGGATCGGAAGTGCAAACGCTGACGCGGGCGATGACGGCGATTCTTTGCAAGGGACTCGACGGCGCCACGCCGCAGGAAATCCTCGACCTCCCGAGCGACTTCGTGACGCGGATCGTAGGCGAACAGCTGGTGCGTGTCCGCAGCCAGACGACCTACTACATCCTCACGAGGATGAAAGGCATCTGCAAAGTGTACCTCGACCGGCAGCGCCGGATGGCTGCTTCCGCAGCATGAGTCTTCAACGTGGGAGGGGCCTTAGCGCCCCGATATCGCCGCGCTAAGGCCGCTCCCACATTCGCCAGCCACGATGCCAGTCGACTACGTCAGCTTCGGCGGTTGGGCGAATAACATCCGCATCGCGAACGAACATGCTGAGCTGATCATCACGCTCGATGTCGGTCCACGCGTGATCTCGTATCGCACGGCTGACGGCGAGAACGTCTTCAAGACCTTCGACGCGCACCTCGGCGGCACGGGTGAGAGCGAATGGAAATCGCGCGGCGGCCATCGTTTCTGGCTCGCGCCTGAACATCCGGTCCTCAGCTACCTGCCGGATAACACGCCTGTGCAACACCGCGTCATCTCGGCTCAGGAGGTGGAGGTCGAGAACGCGCCCGTCGATCAGCTGCCGATGGCGAAATCAATGCGCGTGGCGCTCGAGCCAACGTCAACTCGCGTCACCGTCACGCATCGCGCGGAGAACGTCGGCGACACGCCGTTCAGTGCCGCGACATGGGGCCTCAGTGTCATGCGACCTGGCGGGGTCGAGATCATTCCGCTGCCGGCGCTCGGCGAACATCCCCGCGATCTCCTGCCGAATCGCACCATGATTCTCTGGCCGTTCACCGACATGTCTGATCCGCGGTGGCGGTGGGGCCGGCGGTTCATCACGTTGCGGCAGGGAGACGCAGGTCCGACGAAAGCCGGGCTTGCGCATCGTGAGCGCTGGATCGCATACCACCGCGGCGACTCGCTGTTCGTGAAGACGATCGAGTTCGACGAACGCGCCAGATATGCCGACCTCGGCTGCAACTTCGAGACATTCACGAACGAAGAGATGCTCGAAGTAGAAGCTCTGGGGCCGCTCGTGCACCTCGCGCCAGCCGAATCGACGAGCCACATCGAGCAGTGGCAGTTATTCGACGGGGTCACACCGCCGCCGGATGGAGAGGACGATGCGCTCACCGGGTGGATCGCGCCGCACCTCAAGCGGGCCAGGATCGCGGTTTAGCGAGTGACGCGGCGGTAATTTCGTCTACGCTCCCGCTGCGCTAATGCCGCGGAACGACGAGCTTCGGAAAATCCTGCTCATCGGCTCGGGCCCAATCGTCATCGGACAGGGGCCGGAGTTCGACTATTCCGGCGTTCAGGCGTGCAAAGCGCTCAAGGAAGAAGGCTTCGACGTCGTCCTCGTGAACTCCAACCCGGCGACGATCATGACGGATCCGGAGTTCGCCGATCGCACTTACATCGAGCCGATTACGCCCGAGGTGATCGAGAAGATTCTCGAGCGCGAAAAGCCGGACGCGATCCTGCCAACAATGGGCGGCCAGACGGCGCTGAACGCGGCGATGGAGTTGAATCGCAATGGCGCGCTCACGCGGCACCACGTGAAGCTGATTGGCGCGAATGCGGCGGCGATCGCAAAGGGCGAAGACCGGCAGCTGTTCAAGGAGGCGATGTTGCGGATCGGGCTCGACGTTCCGCGCAGCGGCATCGCGCATGGCATCACTGACGCGAGCCGAATTGCGGATGAGATCGGCACGTTCCCGCTCATCATCCGGCCGGCGTTCACGCTCGGCGGCAGCGGCGGCGGCATCGCCTACAACCGCCAGGAGCTCGACGAGATTGCCGCGCGAGGAATCGATCTCTCGCCCGTCGGCGAGGTGCTGATCGAGGAATCGCTCGTCGGCTGGAAGGAATTCGAGATGGAGGTGATGCGCGATCGCGCGGATAACTGTGTGGTCGTCTGCTCGATCGAGAATCTCGACCCGATGGGCGTGCACACCGGTGACTCGATCACTGTCGCGCCGACGCAGACGCTGTCCGACCGCGAGTATCAGCTGATGCGCGACGCGTCGTTCGCGGTGATCCGCGAGATCGGCGTCGAGACTGGCGGTTCGAACATCCAGTTCGCCGTGAATCCGGAGAACGGGCGCATGGTCGTGATCGAGATGAATCCACGCGTCTCGCGCTCCTCGGCGCTGGCATCAAAGGCGACCGGATTCCCGATTGCGAAGATCGCGGCCAAGCTCGCGGTCGGCTACACGCTCGACGAGATCCGCAACGACATCACGCGCGAGACGCCGGCGAGCTTCGAGCCGACGATCGACTACTGCGTCGTGAAGGTGCCGCGCTTCACGTTCGAGAAATTCCCGCAGGCTGACCCGGTGCTCACGACGCAGATGAAGAGCGTCGGCGAAGCAATGGCGATCGGCCGCACGTTCAAGGAAGCGCTGCAGAAAGCTTTGCGTTCACTGGAGATCAAGCGCTTCGGCTTGATCGGTGACGGCGCCGAGAAGCAGGTCGACGCTGATACGCTCCGGCTCAAGCTCACCACACCGAACGACGAGCGCATCTTCTATGTCGCGCAGGCGTTTGATGCCGGAATCTCGATCGAGGAAGTGTTCGAACTGACGAAGATCGACCGTTTCTTTCTCCAGAACATCCGCGAGCTGGTGCTGAAAACGCGCGAGATTCCGCAGAACCCCGGACAGAAGCTGGTCGAGAACGTGCCGGCGGAGCGGCGCGGTGCGGTGCTGAGCAAGTACATGCGAGGCGTGAAGAAGCTCGGCTTCTCAGATCGCCAGCTATCGCATCTGTATCAAACGCCAACTGAGCACATCCGTGACGGGCGTAAGCGCTTCGGCGTCACGCCAACTTATCGGCTGGTCGATACCTGCGCGGCGGAGTTCGAGGCGTACACGCCATACTACTACTCCACGTATGGAACGGAGAATGAGATGCGGCGCACCGAGCGCCGCAAGATCATGATCCTGGGCGGCGGACCCAATCGGATCGGCCAGGGCATCGAGTTCGATTACTGTTGTGTGCACGCCGCCTTCGCGCTGCGCGACGCTGGATTCGAGACCATCATGGTGAACTCGAACCCTGAAACGGTATCGACCGATTACGACACGAGCGACAAGCTCTACTTCGAGCCGCTCACGCTCGAGGACGTGCTCAATATCTACGATCAGGAGCAGCCCGAAGGCGTCATCGTGCAGTTCGGCGGACAGACGCCGCTGAATTTGGCCGCGGGTCTACGCGCGGCCGGTGTTCCGATCCTCGGCACGCAACCGGAGAGCATCGAACAGGCGGAAGATCGGAAACTCTTCGCTGCGATGCTCGACAAGCTTGGCTTACGTCAGACGCCGAGCGGGTCAGCGGTCAGCGAAGACGAAGCGCTCGAGATCGCGCAGCGTGTCGGCTATCCGGTCCTCGTCAGGCCGTCGTTTGTGCTCGGCGGGCGCGCGATGGAGCTGGTCTATAACGATCAGGATCTTTGCCGCTACATGCGCACTGCGATTGAGGTGAGCCCGGAAAGGCCAGTGCTGGTCGATCGGTTCCTCGAAGACGCCATTGAGGTGGACGTGGATTGCATCGCGGATGGCGAGATCGCGGTGATCGGCGCGATCATGGAGCACATCGAGCAAGCCGGCATTCACAGCGGCGACAGCGCGTGTGTGATCCCGACGTTCTCCCTCTCGCGCAAGGTGCTCGATGAGATCACGACAGCAACAAAAGCCATGGCGCGCGAGCTGAACGTGCGCGGGCTGATGAACGTGCAGTTTGCCGTCAAAGACGAGAACGTCTATGTGCTGGAAGTGAATCCGCGCGCATCGCGCACGATTCCATACGTCAGCAAAACGATCGGCGTTCCGCTCGCCAAGCTCGCCGCCAAGATCATGACCGGTGAGACTCTGCGCGGGCTCGGCTTCACGGAAGAGATCGTGCCGGAACACTTCGCGGTGAAGGAAGCGGTGTTCCCGTTCCTGCGCTACCAGGGGGCCGACATCGCGCTTGGTCCAGAGATGAAATCGACCGGCGAAGTGATGGGCATCGATGCGGACCTCGGGCTGGCTTTCGCGAAGTCGCAGATGGCGGCGCAACCCGCCCTGCCCGCAGGCGGCAACGTGTTCATCAGCGTGAAGGATTCGGACAAGCAGCGCATCATCCCGCTGGCGCGAGAGTTCGTGAACTTGAACTTTGGAATTATCTCGACCGGCGGCACCGCGGCGGCGCTGGCGGCGGCGGGCATCCCCGTGACGAAAGTCTTCAAGTTGCGCGAAGGGCGTCCGCACGTGCTCGACCGGGTAAAGAACGGCGACATCAATTTCATCATCAACACGCCGAGCGGTAAGATCCCGCGCGAGGACGAGGTGACGATCCGCAACGCCTCGCTGGCGAAACGCATCCCGATCATGACGACGATCCGCGCCGCGCAGGCGAGCGCGAACGGCATCCGCTCACTGCAACGCGGCGGGTTCACGGTGAAGAGCCTGCAGGAGTATCAGCGATAGCTGCTCTCGTCGCTGCGCAGCTGCAGCCTGACACAGCCATGGCGCGCGCGCTGCTTTCGACGTATCCGCCGTTCGAGTTCCCCCTCGTGAGCGGGCAGGGCGATTGCGTGGTCGACGATCGCGGACGCCGTTACTTCGATTTCTACGGCGGCCATTGCGTGTGCAGCACCGGGCATTCGCATCCGACAGTCGCGGCTGCGGTCGCGCGGCAGGCGGAGACGTTTCTTTTTTACAGCACGGCGGCGGAGGTGCCGGTTCGCAACGAAGCTGCGGAAGCACTGGTGCGATTTGCAAACGGCCGCGGCGATATCGGGGTGGCGTCGGTGTTTTTCTGCAACAGCGGGAGTGAAGCAAATGAGAACGCCTTGAAGGTGGCGGCGAAGCTGACCGGCCGCCGCCGCTTTGTTGCCTTCGAAGGGGGATGGCATGGACGCGGCACGTTGCCGCTCTCGGTGACGGACGACGCGAAGATTTCGGAACCATACCGGCAGTTTCTCGCGCGGTGCGCCCGTCTGCCGTGGAACGATGAAGAGGCGCTCGCGCGCTTCGATTTCACCAAGACGGCGGCTGTGATACTGGAGCCAATCCAGAGTATGTCGGGCATACGAGCAGCGACTTCGACTTTCCTTCGCACGCTGCGTCAAGCCACGGCCGCAGCGGGGGCATTGCTGATTTTCGATGAGATCCAGACGGGGATCGGCCGGCTTGGTTATCCTTTCGCGGCCGCGAAGCACCAGGTGCAGCCGGACATGATCACGAGCGCTAAAGGGATCGCATCAGGTGTGCCGATGGGCGCGCTGCTGATGAGTGGGGCGGTGGCGAGTCAGCTGAAACCGGGTGATCTCGGCAGCACGTTCGGAGGTTCGCCCTTGGCTTGCGCGGCGCTGATCGCCACGCTCGACGTCATCGCGAGTGAACAGTTGATGGAACGGGCCTGCGCCGCGGAAGCGAGCATTCGGCAGAAGCTGAACGGTTCTTGTGTGGAAGAGATTCGCGGCGCCGGTTTGCTCCTCGGGCTTCGCGTGCCAAAACGTGCGGCAGAGTTAAAGCAACACCTGCAACGCGCCGGGATTCTGGTGGGCGGCAGCGCCGATCGAAATGTGCTGCGCCTGATGCCGCCGTTGAACATCACGGACGGAGCGATCGCTGCGCTCGCGGAGCAGGTGCAGATATTTGGCTGAGCAGCGACCGATGAAACACGCAACATCTTTGGCGCAAATCGGGCTCGCTAATCTCGAAACGATTGTGGCCGCGGCGCGCACCTGGAAATCGGAACCGCACCGCAAGCACCTGCGCGACAAAATTCTTGGCATGCTGTTTTTCAACCCTTCGCTACGCACACGCGCGTCATTCGAAGCGGTTATGCTGCGCGGTGGCGGAGGCGCAATCGTGCTCGATGCCGGCAACAATACCTGGAAGGTCGAAGAGCGCGAAGGTGCAGTGATGGATGAGGACCGGCCCGAGCATCTGAAGGAGGCTGTGCCCGTGCTGAGTCGGTATGTCGACGCTCTCGGCGTCCGCACCTTTGCTGCCGGTGCAGATGACGACGTCGATCATGAGGACAGGATCATTCGCGCGGTCGAGCGATATTCAACCGTTCCCGTCGTGAGCATGGAAAGCGCGCGGGAACACCCGTGTCAGGGAATGGCTGATCTGCTGACGATCGAGGAGCGATTCGGAAGCGCGCAGGGTTTACCAGTGGCGCTCACCTGGACGCCGCACATCAAGCCATTGCCCAAGGCGGTGCCGAATTCGTTCCTTCTCACGGCGGCGGCTCGTGGCTGTCATCTCCGGGTGGCACATCCACGTGGCTTCGAGCTGCACCCGAATGTGATCGCGGAAGCGCAGCGCTACGCAGGCGCGTCCGTCGGCAGCATTTCATTCACGCAGGACCAGGCGGAGGCGATCCGCGGCGCTCGTGTCGTGTATGCAAAGGCCTGGGGTCCCGCGACCGCGGCAGGGTTACCCCCGGAGTCAGTCCGGGCGCAGAGCGATTGGATGATCTCACCACAGCAGATGAACAACGCCTCGGAGGATGCCGTTTTCCTGCACTGCCTCCCGGTTCGGAGGAATGTCGAAGTGGCCGAGTCCGTGCTGGATGGCCGATGGAGCTGCGTGATCGACCAGGCAGAAAACCGCTTTCATGTGCAGCGCGCGCTGCTTGAATGGCTGCTGAACTAAAGATGTCCCACGGCTCTTCATTCGATCCCCTGAAAGATGCCGCGAAGTACGTGCGCGCCTTCCGTGACAAGCCGTTTGTGGTGAAGATCGGCGGCGACATTCTCATGGACGCCGCAAGCCGAAAGAGCGTGTGTGGACAACTCGCGTTGCTCTCCAGCTTCGCGATTCCGCTCGTCATCGTGCACGGTGGCGGGCCCGCGGTGGATGCGCTTTGCCGGCGACTTGGCCTAACGACCGCGAAAGTCGGCGGCCGTCGCGTCACTCCTCCGGAAGTGCTGGAGGCAGGAAAGATGGCGCTCAAAGGCGGTGTGCAGATGGATTTCATCTCCGATCTGCAGGCGGCTGGGTTACCGGCGGTGGGGCTGTCGGGCCAGGACTCTGCATTGCTGCAAAGTCGTCACCGACCACCGGTGGAGATCGACGGCGCGGCGGTGGATTTTGGCGCGGTGGGCGATATCGAAAAAGTCGAGCCGCGCCTGCTGCGTCATCTTATCGCCGGAGGGTACGTGCCGGTGATTGCCTCCTTCACCGCCGACGCTTCGCACCAGATCCTGAACACCAACGCCGACTCGGTGGCGGCTGCAGTAGCCTCTGCTCTTGGCGCTGAAAAACTGTTCTTCGTTCTCAAAGCACCGGGCCTGCTGTCGAACCCCGAAGATACGCGCAGCCTGCTACCGCTGGTTGATTTTGCGGCGCTCGACACGCTGGAAGCGACTGGTGCGGTTCAAAGCGGAATGCGACCGAAGATCGCCGCGGCTCGTTCAGCTCTAATGGCCGGTGTAGCGAGCGTGCATCTGGTCTCCGGCTTGTTGCCAGATTCGATCCTGGCAGAAGTTTTCACCAATGAGGGCAGTGGCACGATGGTGGTCGCGCATAGCCGGACCGAGCCACGCTCGTGAACGGCGCGCAATTGCTTGAGTTTCTCGTTTGCGTTCCAAGCACTTCCGGCAACGAACGCGAACTGGTCGATCGACTAACGAATTTATTGCGGCACGAGGGATTCGCAGTGGAACGCGAGGGCGACAGCATCTGGTTCACTCTCGGCAACGATCGACGCCCCCATCTGCTGATGGTCAGTCACATCGATACGGTGCCGGCTTGTGATGGCTGGAATAGCGATCCGCTGGTGCCGCTGAACGCCGACGGAAAAATCACCGGACTCGGTGCGAACGATGCCAAAGGTTGTGTCGCAGCGATGATTCTCGCGGCGCGTGAACTCCAGCAGGACGAGCTCGACGGGCGCGTGACGTTCGCGTTCGTCGACCACGAAGAAACGGGCGGCGACGGCATTCGCGCGACGAAGCCGAAGCTGGGAGTCATCGACGCAGCGGTGGTTGGCGAACCAACCTCACTCGAGATCTGCACCGCGCAGCGCGGTCTGCTGATTTTGCGGTGCATCGCGCAGGGTGAAGCAGCCCACGCCGCGCACGCTCACCTTGGCGAAAACGCAATCCACAAGGCGGCGTGTGACATCAGCCGACTGGCGGAAATAGAATTCGAACGCCACCCGCAGCTCGGCCTGACGAAGGCGCAGGTGACGCAGATTGCAGGAGGCACGGCGCGCAATCAGGTGCCGGATCGTTGCGAATTCTTTGTCGACATACGCACCACACCGAACCTCGACCACGCGCACGTGGTGGCTACGATCGGGGCCGCGTTGGAAAGCGATGTCGTGGTCCACTCGCAGCGGTATGAACCGGTCGCGACGGATGAAAGTGACCCAATCGTGCAAGCCGCCCTCGCGGCAGGGTCGAAGGACAAAACCGTAGGCTCCGTCACAACCTCGGATTGGGCCTTTTTGAAAGGCACCCCGACCGTGAAAGCGGGTCCCGGTGACACGCAACGGAGTCACCGGCCCAACGAGTATCTGCTCGTTTCGGAACTGGATGCGGGCGCCCGCTTTTACAGCAGGCTTGCGCGAGAGTACCTCGCCCGCGCGCGGAAAGAAGTGACGCATGGCTGAGACACTTTGGGCAAAAGATCTGCCGCTTGATCAGCAGCTGCATGCCTTCACGGTGGGAGCTGATCGCGTCGCGGATCTCGAGTTGCTGCCTTTCGATGCCGAAGGCAGCGCCGCGCATGCCCGCATGCTGGGGGAGTGCGGTCTGCTCGAAGAGCAGGAAGCGAAGGCTCTGGTCCGCGCATTGCGCGAGTTGAA
>DATHXZ010000559.1:0-2340 GCA_035459405.1 Chthoniobacterales bacterium | reverse complement strand
CTCGGCGGTCGCAGCGAGCGGAGTCGGCGACAGCATGCGCGAACCGCCCGAAAAGAGGAGCACGTTGAAGGTGTCGTTAGGCTTGAGGGTCAGGAGCAGCTGCTTCATCAGCGTTTTCGCGACGTTGAGCGGGAAGCCGTTCATCGATCCGGAGACGTCGACGACAAACATGTAGTCGCGCGGCGGGAGCACGGCGCCCGCAGTGCGCTTCGGCGGCTGCACGGTGAGGAGGAAGAAGTTCTCATTCTCGCTCGTCGAAAGCAGCAGCCCGGACTCGATCTTCGAGTCGGCGAGGCGATACTTCAGGATGAAGTCGCGGTTGTTCGTGTGCGCATCGCTGCCATCGAGCGACAACGTTGCATGGGAGGCGTCGCGAAACTCGGGCCGCACAGGGTGCATCTCGCAGCGCAGCTCCTGCAATGGCATGCCCGCCAGTACGTCGACGGCGAGGTTGAACGTGGACGGATTCTTCTCGCCTTTCAGCAGGTATGGGTTCTTCACCCAGTTGTCGTTTTCCGGCGCGCTGTCTTCGGGCTGATTCGAGTAGCGTGGCCCAACCACCGTCGGGAAGACGAACTCGTAGTCGCCCTTCTCCGGTACGAGTAGCTCGGTGTAGCGCAGCTCCACGTTGATCGTGTCGCCGGGCATGATGTTGGCGACGTTCATCTGGAAGACGTTCGGGCGTTGCTGCTCCAGCAACGATGCGCTCTTGCCTTCCGATTTCGCCGCTTCGTACGTCTGGCGAGCCTGCTCACGCGGCTGCACCTGCGCGGTGAGCACCCGCTCGCCGATCGTCATCTTCATGCCGTAGACCGCGGCGCGCGTGGAACCAGGGAAGACGTAGCTCGCTTCCAGCGGCACACCGGCCGCGTTGGCGTAGGTCTGCGTCACAGTGACATCCGCAATCACGCCGACGATTTTCACCTTCACGTCGGTTGCCTTGAGCGGCATCGCATGGGCGCCTCCTTCATCGGTCTTGATGTGGAAGTAGGGCGACAATGTCTTGTCGGCGCCCGGGTTGGATTCGCTCGCGGAAGCAACCTGGAGCGACGCGCACGCGAGCAGCAGCGCGGCCAGTATTTGTTTGGTTTTCATGTTCACGAGCGTCGCAGCGCGCTGTGAGAACATTTTGAAGTGGCGATGAAATCCTCATGAAATCATCAGCGCCGCGTGCGCACATCGTGCGTGGCAAGGAGGCGCGTGTTCTGCACTTTGCGCTGCTGCCACGACCGCCAGTCGCGTGCGGCAAGTCTCGCCTGCGCGTGCGGTTTTCTCTTTTGGATGATGAGGAATGCCTCGTGCGCTTCCGGCCGGGCCGGTGTCTCGGCGACGCGGATCATCGAGGGGATCGCCGACGGGCCGAGCGAGGCGAGATACTTCACGTCGAGCGTGCGACTCGGATCCGCTTCCCAGCGGGCGACGTTCGACTCGGCGACCCATTTCGCCACATCGAGGAACTGCAGCACAAAAAACAGCGTGAACGTCACGAGCGTGCTCGTGAGCAGCAGCCAACCGATGCCTCTGTGCGCGACCACGTGCAGTGTGAGCAGTCCGAAGCCCACCGTGACGAGAAGGAGGAAACAGGCGACGTAGACGCGCAATTCGGAGAGTTGGTAGGCGTCGACGTAGCGTTGCAGGCGCAGCAGCACGCCGGTGATGAGGACGACGTTTTGCGCGATCCAGAAGAGGCCAAGCACTTTTACGGCCGGCGCGGTGCGGATTGCCGGGATCTGCTGAAAGATCAACACGATCACCATCGCCGAGAGCACGACGGCGGCGATCAGACTGTAGACGCCGTGATGCACGAACTGGCTGTAAGTCACACCGTTGGGGAGCGCGTCACCGGTCCAGAGATAGAGCGCGTCTGCCGTGTTCGCGGCGAAGAACAGTGCATTCAGAACGGCGAGCACAGTGATCGAGCGCCAGAGAGCTAACGCGGCGTTCTTCGGCTGTGGAAGATCGGGAACCGCGCGGTGCCAGATGCGTTGTCCGTCGGGCATCTCACGCGGCCGCAGGATCGTAAGTGCAAACGTCGCGAGTGCGACCCACAGCAGAGTTCTCGCGAAAATAAGCTCAGGATCGGCGAACCAGCCGACGACGGAGTTGACCGCGGTGAAGATCCAGCGGCCGAGAATTGCGTTGCCGGCTCCGAGCAGCACCGCAAACACCAGCGTCACCGCTGCCGTCGGCAAAATGACGCGCGCGATGGTCTCACTTGCACGCCCAAGCTGCGCCCCGCCGAGCGGCGATCGCCTCATGATCGGCGGCAGCCACTTCCAACCGGCAATTGGCCGCAATAACGCCCAAGCCGCTTCGGCCCACCGGCACCATGCCGCATGC
>DATHXZ010000558.1:0-7181 GCA_035459405.1 Chthoniobacterales bacterium | reverse complement strand
AAAAGCGTACGGACAATCGAGACGAAAAGCAACTCCGCAGCGTCGGCGGAGACTTGCCAGCGCGACGGGCCGCTGCCAAGATGCCGCGCCATGAGAATCCGGTATCTGCTCCTCTTCAGTGCGGTCGCGTTTTGCAGCGCGGCCTCGGCGCAGACCGAGGACAAACCTGCCAACGGGCAATTCGACGCGATCCTGAAGAAACTCGACGAGCAGAACATGAAGATCGACGCGCTCTCGCAGCAGTTGCTGAAGCTGGAGCAGCAAGTCGCCTCAAAGAGCGGTGGAGTGATAATCGGTGAGCCGACGCCGACCGCCGCGCCGGCGACGAGCACCGGGTCAGGTAGTGCGTCGGCGGCGGCAACGCCCGCCTCAGGGAACGCGCACGTTGTCGCGAAAGGCGAAACACTGATCTCCATCGCGAAGGCGCACAAGGTGGACGTCGACGCCCTGCAGAAGCACAACAACATCGAAGACGCGCGTAAGTTGCAGGCCGGCCAGACGATCATGATTCCCACGCCAGGCCAGTCGCCCGGCGCCACCGCTTCACCATCCCCTAATTAGTAGTGGCTCGCCCGCGGACCATTCATGGTTCCTGCGCAAGCACGAGGATGGCAGCATCTTCGGCCCGCTGACGTTCGCACACCTCGCGCGGACTGAGCCGCCTCGGCGCAGATCGCGCCGCATGACGTCAGATCGACCGATCAGGTCAACTGGATGAAAGCTCCCATGCTGCCGGAGCTCGCGATGGACTGGATCGTCGAGGGCCGCCTCTATGGGCCGACGACCTTGGCGCGATCCGCGATTTCCTTCAGCTCGGCGAGATCACCGAAGACAACTTCGTCATCAACGCCTGCGAAGCCACGCGCCAGCAGATCCGCGATATTCATGCCGCTACTCGCTGGCCTGCCTGCGACAAACCACGCGAACGCCACCAACGCAACGGAAGCTGCCGAGAGCGGAATCTCCCTCACGGCAGGCGATCAGATCCGCGAACTCGAAGACACACTACGGGAGAGCGTCGCGCGCTCGCTGAAGCCGAGGAGCGCTAGCGCGAAATCGAGCAGCGCTACAACGATCTGCTAAACGCTGCCGCCGCAGCGTCGCGCTCGTGACCCGCAGCCGACGCTAGCAGACCGCATCGGCTGGCGATTGGTCCACCAGCACAAGGTCGGCTGGCTCTGCTTCGGCGGTCTTCTCCAGAAAGCTCTGCTCCCAGAGACGCGCGTATTTGCGGCCGAGCGCGAGCAGCTCGTCATGCGTGCCGCGCTCGATGATGCGCCCGCGCTCCAGCACGAGAATCTGGTCCGCGTGCAAGATCGTCGAGAGACGATGCGCGATCACAAAGCACGTGCGGTGCGCCATGAGATGCTCGAGCGCTTCCTGGATCAGCCGCTCAGTCGTGGTGTCCACGCTTGCGGTCGCTTCGTCCAGAATCAGAATCGGGGGATCCTTGAGCAACGCGCGCGCGATCGAGAGGCGCTGCTTCTCCCCCACGCTCAACTTCACGCCGCGTTCGCCGACGATACTGTCGAGGCCGTTCGGCATACGGTCGATGAAGATGCGCGCGTTCGCGGCTTCGGCTGCGCGGAGAAGTTCCTCGTCACTCGCGTTCGGGTTCCCCATCAGCAGGTTCTCGCGGACGGTGCCGTTGAAGAGGAAGCTCTCCTGCGTAACCACGCCGACGAACTCGCGGAGCCGCTTCGTGCCGTATTCCCGCAGCGGTTTGCCGTCGACCAGAATGTCCCCGGTCTCGTACTCGTAGAACCGGCTCAGTAGATTCACGAGCGTCGACTTGCCCGCACCGGTGGTGCCGACCAGCGCAACCGTCTCACCGGGACGCGCGTGCAAGGTGATGTGCTGCAGCGCCGGCACGTTCTCGCCGTAGCTGAAGCTCACGTCTTCGAAGCGCACATCGCCTCTGATTACCGTAGCCGCGGCACTTGTCTGCCAGCCGGCCTCGATTGGCGTATCAACAATCTCGAACACGCGCTCGCCGGCGGCGCGTCCCGCCTGCATGAGCTGGTTGAGTTGATGAAGCTTGTTGATCGGCTCGTACAGAAACCCAGTCAGCATGAGGAATGCGATCAGATCGCCCACCTGCATCGCGCCGCCCAGCACCGCACGCGAGCCGACCCAAACGACGAGCACAATGCCTAACGAACCGATGAGATACATCGATGGGTGGTAGATCGCCCATGTGCGCATGACGACCAGCGTCGCCTCGCGCAGCCGTTCGCTGACCGAGTTGAAACGGCGATGCTCCTGGCGTTCGCGCACGAAGCTCTTGATCTGGCGAATGCCGGCAAGATTGTCGTGCAGCAGCGAGTTCATCGCCGATGCAGCGCGGCGTTGCAGTCGATAGCGCCGATGCGCGGTGAGCGTGTACCACAGCGCGCCGCCGGCAAGAAATGGCGCGGGAGCCAGGCCGACTAGCGTGAGGGATGCGCTCACGTAAAACATCATCCCGAGCACGATGACGACCTGCAGCACCGCGACGACGCCCTGCTCGACGCCATCGATCAGCATGCGCTCGACGGAGTTCACATCTTCGAGGATGCGGGTCATCAAATCGCCGGTCGCTCGATTGTCGAACCAGCGCAGCGGCAGCATCTGGATATGCGAATACAGGTCGCTCCGCAGGTCGAAGATCACCTTCTGCTCGAAGGTGTTGTTGAGGATGATGCGCACAGAATTGAACCCGTGCTGAAACAGCAACGCGAGTGCCGCCGTCACGATCAACGGCACGAGCCGCTCCGGCCGATTCGCAATCAGCACCTCATCGATCACCAGCTTCGTCACCGCCGGAAAGACGACGATCATGAGTGTGCTGATGATGGCGCACGCGAGGGTCGCCGATCCGAGCACCGGATAGCGCCGCAGATAACTGAAGACACGCCGAACGATGTTCATGAAGCGGCATAACGTAGCACAGCACATCACAGCTGTGCGCCGCATGTGCTACATTCACGCCGTGGTCATCCGCCAGATTTTCATCTCGCCGGGCCATAACTACTTCGGCCATCACGGCGGTGCGGCGGGCGATTACCCGCTCGTGGAAGTGCCCGACATCGAATGTGTCGCCGGCCGCGGAATTCGTGGCGATCGCTTCTTCGACTACAGGGAGAACTACAAAGGCCAAATCACCTTTTTCTCGCACGAGATCTTCGAGCAACTCAGCACCGCATTTCCGCACGTGCGCAAAGGACCCGGCGTGCTCCGCCGCAATGTCGTTGTCTCCGGTGTGAATCTGAACAGCCTCATCGGCGAGGACTTTGAGCTCCAGGGGATCAGGTTGCGCGGCACGGCTCACTGCCGACCATGCTACTGGCTGGATCAGGCATTCGCGCCGGGCGCTGAAGCGTGGTTGCAGGGCAACGGAGGTTTGCGCGCGCAGATTCTCACCAGCGGGATGCTGACGGTCGGCGCTGCGCAGCTGGTGCTCGCACAACGTGAGCTCGCGATTTAGCGAACTCCTCCTGGCGGGCGGCCGTTCCACGCGAATGGGCACCGACAAGGCTTTTGTCGAGCTCAATGGCGTGCCGCTGTGGCGCCGACAATTGCAGTTGCTGGAAGAGTTACACCCGCACGAGCTTTTCATTGCCGGGCCGGCTCACGAGGAATGGCAGGAAACGAACGGCGTTATCATTTCGGACGCAGAACCGAACGCCGGGCCGCTCGCCGGCATAGTCGCCGCGTTGAAACGGTGCTCTGCGCAGCTGCTGCTGGTGATCGCCGTGGATCTGCCACACATCAGCAGTCGCTACTTGAGCGAACTTCTGGATTCGTGTGCCGCCGATCGTGGTGCCGTGCCGAGCTACGGCGAACGGTGCGAGCCGCTAGCCGCTGTTTACCCCAGATGTTCGCTGTCGCTGGGCGAGCGCTGCCTCGCATCGCGCGATCTCTCCGTCCAGAGATTCGCTGCGCGGTGCGTGTCTGAAGGCCTGGCGATCGAAAAGGAGATCACTGCCGACGAGCGACCGCTATTCCTGAACATGAACACTCCCGACGACCTGCTCGCTGCCAGCGATGCCTGACCATCGGGTCCAGCACGAACACGGTCTCGGCGCAAAGGTGCCGTTCGGCCTTGGTCGGTGGAAGCCGAAGCACTTCCGCGATATGGCAGGCGTGGTTTGGCGGAACCGCGACAACCTGCCCTACGCCTGGAAAGTGTTGAGCCGCGGAGTTTGCGATGGCTGCGCGCTCGGTGTGGCTGGCTTCCACGATTGGACCATCGACGGCGTGCACCTCTGCATGACGCGTCTGAATCTTCTCCGGCTCAACACCATGCCCACGCTCGACGCGGAGCGCCTCTCCGACATCTCTGGGCTCGAGAAACTCGGCAATCACGAACTTCGTGAGCTTGGGCGCTTGCCTTACCCGATGCTGCGGGTGAAAGACGCGCCCGGGTTCCGTCGGATCAGCTGGAGCGAAGCTTACGATCGGATCGCGCGGCGCATCCGGGAAACCAATCCGCGCCGCCTCGCGTTCTATCTGACCTCGCGCGGCCTAACGAACGAAGTCTACTACATCGCGCAGAAGGTTGCGCGCTTCCTCGGCACCAACAACATCGATAACGCCGCGCGCATCTGCCATTCGCCTTCGGGCGCGACGATGAAGTCTTCGATCGGCGTCGCCGCCACGACGTGCAGCTACAAGGATTGGTACGGGACGGATCTCGTCATCTTTTTCGGTTCGAACCCCGCCAACGACCAGCCGGTTGCGACCAAGTATCTACAAGGCGCCAAGAAGCTCGGCACCAAAGTCGTGATGGTGAATCCCTACCTCGAACCGGGAATGAAGAAGTATTGGGTGCCATCCAGTGTCGACAGCGCGCTCTTCGGGACCGAGATCGCAGACTACTGGTTTCCGGTCAACCAGGGCGGTGACATCGCGTTTCTTACCGGCGTGCTGAAGGTTCTGATCGAGAACGGCTGGACGGACGAGTCGTTCATCAACCAGCACACGGCCGGATTCGCCGAGCTGCGCGCCAGGGTGGCCGTGAGCGAGTGGGCGGTGATTGAACAACAAGCCGGTTTACCACGTGCGAGCATGCAGCAGTTCGCCGAGCTGATCCGCGCCGCAAAGAACGCCGTGCTGGTCTGGAGCATGGGCATTACGCAGCACCCATTCGGCACCGACTCCGTGCAGATGATCGTGAACCTGGCGCTCGCCCGCGGCTACATCGGACGCGACAAAAACGGCGTGATGCCGATCCGCGGGCACTCGTCGGTGCAAGGCGGCGCGGAGATGGGCGCGTATGCGACAGCGTTACCCGGGTTTCGGCCGATGAATTCCGAGGCCGCCGCTGAAATATCCGCGCGGTATCGCTTCGACGTGCCCGATTGGATTGGACTCACCGCGACCGAGATGGTCGAGGCTGCGCATCGCGATCAGCTCGACCTGTTTTACTGCCTCGGCGGCAATTTCCTCCGCACACTACCCGAGCCGGATTACGTCGCCGACGCATTGCGGAATGTTCCACTTCGCGTTCACCAGGACATCATCCTCACCGACCAGATGCTGATTCCCGCGCGCGAGGAGGTCATCCTGCTGCCCGCGAAAACACGCTACGAACAGGACGGCGGCGGAATCGAGACGAGCACGGAGCGACGGGTGATGTTCTCGCCCGAGATCCCGCGGCAGGTCGGCGAAGCGAAAGCGGAATGGAAGATTCTTCGGGAGCTGGCTGTGGTCGTTCATCCGGAGCGCGCGCATCTCCTCGGGTGTGAGGCCGGACAGCAGATCCGCGAGGAAATTGCCGAGGTGGTGCCCTACTACGATGGCGTTCAGCATTTCCGCGAGACCGGCGACGCGATCCAGTACGGCGGTCGACATCTCTGCGAAGGCGGTAAGTTCCCGACCTCCGACGGCAAGGGACACTTCCGCGCGATCGATTTACCCGAACTAAAACGTCCTGCCGGCAGCTTCCACGTCAGCACGCGACGGGGTAAGCAGTTCAACACACTCATCTACGCCGATGTCGACCCACTGAACGGTGCCCCACGCGACGCCGTGTTGATGAATGAAGAGGATGCCGGTCGGCTGCACTTGCGCACCGGCGATCGTGTCGCGCTCGTCAACGATGTCGGGCGGTTCGAAGGCCGAGCATTCCTCGCGCCGATCGCGCCTGGGAATCTCCAGATTCATTGGCCGGAGGGGAACGTGATCATCCAGCGCGGCGTCGTCGACAAAACCGGTGGCGTGCCGGATTACAACGCAGTCGTTCGCGTCGAGCGTCTCGGTGTTGTGCCAGGTGCGCCGCATGCGAGCGCGACCGCTGCGGGCCATTCGCATGATCAACCGGCCGGCTCGAACGGCGGGATGAGCCATCTCCCGCCGTTTGGTGAGAAGAGATGACGCCCGCTGCGAGCCGGTCGGATGCGGTGCTCCGCTACACTGCCGGAAGCGGCGCGACCGAGCGCGCCGACTCAATCGCCGCCGAGGAGCCGCTCGAAATGCGCGTCGAAGGCCATAGCATCGCGGTCGTCATGCGGACGCCGGGGCACGATCGCGAGTTGGCCGCAGGTTTTCTCGTCACCGAGAACCTGATCCGCGCACGCAGCGACATCTTCGACATCACGCAATGTGACAGCAGCGCGGCCGATCAGGTTGTGAATGTCACGTTGCGCAATCCCGCGGCATTCGATGCGTCGAAGCTGACGCGGCACGTCTTCAGTTCGTCGAGCTGCGGCGTTTGCAGCAAGGCCACCATCGACGCCGTTCGGCAACAGTTCGCGCCGGTGGATTCAGACTGCCGCGTTTCGGCGGAAGTGATTCTCCAGCTCCCCTCTCGCCTCCGAGCGAAGCAGCAAACCTTCGAACAAACCGGCGGTTTGCACGCGTGCGCGCTGTTCGACGTCGACGGCAACCTGCTGGCCCTGCGCGAAGACGTGGGACGACACAACGCACTCGACAAGTTGATCGGCCACGCTCTCCTCGAGGGCTGGCTGCCGCTTCGTAACCGCGTGCTTTGCCTTAGCGGGCGCGTGTCATTCGAGATTATGCAGAAGGCGCTCGCAGCCGGCATCCCGATCGTCGCCGCGATCTCTGCGCCGACAACACTGGCGATCGATTTCGCGCGCGACAGCCAGCAGACGCTCATCGGCTTCGTCCGGGGCGAAACGATGAACGTCTATGCGGGCGCCGAGCGCGTGCGGTAGGGACGGCGCGCTGCGCCGTCC
>DATHXZ010000557.1:0-1651 GCA_035459405.1 Chthoniobacterales bacterium | reverse complement strand
ACCGCCGAGCGAGCCGGCTCAGCTCGCGCACGAGGAACAACAGGAGCAACAGGAGAATGACAATGCTGTAACGGTTCGTCCCGCGGAACAGCTCGAGCGCGAACCCGACGATGCCGTTAATGCCTCCCACCACAGAGTAGGCGCAGACCCAAACGATGAACAACAGGTGCGACGGCACAGGCGCGGCAGTCCGTTTGGCCAGACGCTCGAAAGCGACCCACACCAGCCAGGCAAATGCTCCCAAAGCGACCACGCCGAGGTAGGCAGCGCCCGCTTCTCCCAGAAGCGCCGCTTTGGTGAAATAATGTTCTTCGGTCCACCTGGCGAGGGTCTCGAGACGGTGCTGCTTCGGGACGATCAGCTCGATCGGCTTCAAGGCATACACCTCGAGATGCTGGTAAGAACGCGCAACGGCGCCGCCGCTCGCTGCCCCAGTGCTTCGCCAGAAGAACGTGTCGACGTTCATCAGGAGAAAGGTGACCACAGCAAACGAGCCAACGACGACTATGGGCGCAAGCACTTGTCGCCAGGACGCGCGGCGGACCAGCTGGCACAGCGATGCGAGGAACAGAAACTGGAGCAAAATCCCGGTGTAGTACGGGTTCTGCATTCCGAAAACGACCGCAACCGCGATGCTCAGCCCGAGCTTGCGGCGGCTGCGCATCAGCGGCGCCTTCGCGAGGCACCACCACACGACCAAAATGCCAAGCGGCAGGTGCCAGCAGTACGTAAGCCCGAGGTGCGGCAGCCCCCGCCAGAGAGCGTATGGACTGAACGCGAATAGTAGGGCGCCGGCTGCGGAGAAGCTCCGCTCATAGCGCAGGCGCCGACAGACCAGATAGAAGGTGAGCGCGGCGAAGAGATGCGCGGCCAGCAGCGCGATATTGCTCCCCACCAGGATGCGGAAGCTTCGCGCGAGCAGTCCCCACCATGCGTTCAAGCCCTCCTCTACTGAGGGATAGTCATTCCAATTCGCGACAAACGGCGCGCCCAGCGACTCTGGCTGTTTCGGGAGAACCGGCAGCACCTCGCCGGTCGCGATCGCTTTGGCGACAGCCATTCCCCACCACGCGTCGCCGCCGTACGTGGTTGGGGTGCGCCACGCTTCGGCCGTCCATCGATTGTATGCGGCGCACCAGATCAGCATCGTTGCGACGAGCAGGACGGCGACGTAGTAGAGATCCTGCCGCTTTACCGCTCGGGGGAGTTTCACGTTGTGGCGGGAAAGGGGTGACTCGGGGTCGCTTGCGCGAGACGGCAGGGGAATTGCAATCCGACGGCGCGTGTCTCGCACAACTGCGGAAAATTCTACAGCGCGGCTAGGAAGCGCCGGCTGATGTTTCGCCAGTCGAACTGCATCTCTGCCCGCTGCCGCGCGCGTAATGTCATGGTCTGCAGGACTGTGGCTGAGGTTTGCCGAACGCGTTCGATCCCGGCGGCGAACTCCTCGATCGGCGTGACGAAAACATCCGTCTCCGCACGGAAATCCAACCCGCGCAGGCCCATCCTAGAGCTGAGAATTGGCACTCCCGCGGCCGCATAGTCGAGCATCTTCAAGTTCGTGCCGGAGCCATTGCGCATCGGATTCAGCGCGAGGTCGGCCGCGCTAATGACGAGCGCCTTGGTTTCGTCGTCCACCACGCCGAAGAAT
>DATHXZ010000556.1:0-2205 GCA_035459405.1 Chthoniobacterales bacterium | reverse complement strand
CGGATCGCCGCCACCGAGCACCGCCTTCAACAGATCGTAGCCAGTCGCGACGACCATCGTCGGCATCGAAAGAAAAAACGAGAACTCGAGCGCGGCCGAACGTGAGAGCCCAGCCACCTGACCGGCCGCGATCGTCGACATCGAACGTGAAGTCCCTGGGAACACTGCCGCGAGGATCTGCGCGGCGCCGATCCAGATCGCCTGGCCGAGGCTCATTTCTTCCAGCCGCTCGATGCGGGGCCGCCGAAACATCGCGTCGATCACCCACATCACGACGCCGCCGGCGATCAGCGACCATCCCATGACAATGAGGCTCTCGAGATTCTGGCCGATTTGTTTGCTCAGCAGGAATGATGGTACCGCGGTCACGACAAACGCGGTCATCGTGAGGCTGAGCGGATGATTCAGCAGCGCGCGGTCGCCGTGTTCCCCCCCGGGAAAGGTGCTGATGAAATTGAGAATGCGGCGCCCGAAGTAGACCGGCAGGGCGAGGATCGCGCCGAGCTGGATGACGACGGTGTACATCTTCCAGAAGCCGTCTTCCAGGTCAATGTGCAGCAGTGCCTCGGTGATGCGGAGGTGGGCAGTCGAGCTCACCGGAAGGAATTCCGTCAGCCCTTCGACGATGCCGAGGATGATGGAGATGAGATAATCGTGCATACGGTCGAGAATCGGCGAGAGTAGAGGGCCCGCTTCGAAGCGCAAGCCATAGCGACGGCGTAGCAACGGCGCTGCAGCGACCGCGTGCCAGTGTAGGCCCACGCCCCTGCCACTGTAGCCGCCTCCCTGTGGGAGGCGCGGTGCGCGACATCGTTACCACTGCCCAAGCGCCTGCCGCAGGTAGGCGGCTACATGCGTGCCCAAGTTTCGCTACCGCAGGCCCTGTTCTCTGCTAGGTTGCGCGCCCGCCCGGACCGCTCCGGCGGGTCTCTGAGGTATGTACGATTACTTGATTGTCGGCGCGGGCTACGCCGGCAGCGTCCTGGCGGAGCGCCTTGCCCGCGACGCCGGCAAGAAGGTGCTCATCGTCGACCGCCGCCCGCACATCGCCGGTAACGCCTACGATCATTACGACGAGGCCGGCATCCTCGTGCACAAGTACGGGCCGCACATCTTCCACACAAATTCGCGCGAGATCTTCGAGTATCTCGGCCAGTTCACCGAGTGGCGGAAATTCGAGCACCGCGTCCTCGCGCAGGTCGACGGCAAGCTCCTGCCGATCCCGATCAATCTCGACACCATCAACCAGCTTTATGGGCTGAATCTCGATTCGGCCGGGCTGGAGAAGTTCTTCGCGTCGGTCGCCGAAAAGGTGGAGCACATCCGCACGTCGGAAGATGTGGTGGTCAGCACCGTCGGGCGCGACCTCTACGAGAAGTTCTTCCGCGGCTACACGCGCAAACAGTGGGGCCTTGATCCGTCGGAGCTCAGCTCGCAGGTCACCGCGCGGATTCCGACTCGCACGAATCGCGACGACCGCTACTTCAACGACACCTACCAGTACATGCCGTTGCTCGGCTACACGCGCATGTTCGAGAACATGCTCGACCACGAGAACATCACCGTCGAGCTGAACACCGACTACCGCGACATCAAGAAGAGCGCCGAGTACCGCGAGATGATCTACACGGGACCGATCGATGAGTTCTTCGATTTCCGCTATGGCAAGCTGCCGTATCGCTCGCTGCACTTCCAATTCGAGACGCACGACATGCCGGTTTTCCAGCCGCGGCCCGTCATCAACTATCCCAACGATCACGAGTATACGCGCATCACTGAGTTCAAATATCTGAGCGGACAGGAGCACGAAAAGACGAGCATCGTGCGTGAATTCCCGCGTGCCGAAGGCGACCCGTATTATCCCATCCCGCGGCCGCAGAACGCGGAGCTGAACGCCAAATATCAGGCGCTCGTCAACGACACGCCCGGCCTCTATTTCGTCGGCCGCCTCGCGTCGTACAAATACTACAACATGGACCAGGTCGTCGGCCAGGCGCTCACGCTCTACCGCAAAATTCGCGAGAGGAAAGGTGCGGCCGTGTCCCGCACCGTGGCGAGCGTCACCTCCTGACGGCGCGCAGTGGGGTTGCTGTTGTCGGCATACCTCAAGGCGCGCCCAGCCGCGGTATCCGGCTCGCGTTGGAACACCGGCCGCAGCGTCTTGCCGCATTTTGCGAACGAATGATTAGCCTGCTCGTCGCGCCA
>DATHXZ010000555.1:0-3475 GCA_035459405.1 Chthoniobacterales bacterium | reverse complement strand
TTGCCGCGGGCGTGGCAGACCGCCGAGATTGCGGCGGATGCGCTCGGCATTCAGCTCCGCGAACAGCCGACGCTGCGGCCGGGGTTCAACGCCGCGAAGTTCCGCACGTTGATCAAACATGCCAAAGGCGCCGACTTGATGCTTGTCGGCCACGAGCCGGATTTCAGCGGTCTTGTGCGTACGCTCACCGGCGGCATCGTGAAGCTCGGAAAGGGCGGCGTCGCCCGCATCGATCTCGATGATGATGGCGCCGCCGGCCGGCTGGTGTGGCTGATTCCGCCGAAGGTCGCGCGAAAGTGATGCGGCAGATTAGCCGCGCGAGTGCACCGCGACCGTGAGCGGATCGGCCGTGTTCAGATCCTTGATCACGGTGCTGAGATAGACAGACTCGGGATGCAGCGCGTCGTACTTCGTGATGCGGGCGCGATTCAGCACCTTGAAGCCGTAGCGCTCGAACATCTTCTCACCGCGCCGGCTCTCGAAGGTGACGATCTGTCCGTAGACGCGCTTCTCGCCGTGCCGGTAGAGGTAGCCGAAGTAGGCGCTGAACAACGCGCGCGTCGTCGCGACCTTCCGCGCGTCCGGGAGCAGGTTGATGTGGAAATGCGGCGTGCGGCGGGGTGACGCCGGCACTTCGCGCCAGCCGTTCATGACGAGCCAGCGAATGAACCGACGCGACGCTTCGTTATAGCGCCCGTAGCGCAGGATCGCGCGCGACGAGAGGCAGATGTTTTGGTAGAAGGAGTAGAGCTGATTCAGCAGCGGCTTGCGGCAGCCGAGCAAATAGCCGCGCAACTCGCCGTTGATCTCGACGACGAACGACGACTCCGGTTCGTGGTCGGTGTAGTAGGTGGTGAGGAAATCGGCGAAAAGCTCCCGGTCCTCGTAAACCGGATCGATCGGCTCGCCGAGGAAGCCGGTCTCGCAGCACAAGCGTCGCACTGCCTCGCGATCCGAGGCGCGATAACTGCGAATTGTGAAGCCTTCTTTGGTCATCATCCGATTATGCCGGTTTGTAGTTAGCGCACACCTGCCGGTAAATGCAAAACAGCCGCTCCAAGACGCGCGGCCACGCATGTGATCGCGCTGCCTGTACTGACGCCGATTCGCCCAGCGTCTGCAACGATCGCGCGGTCATTTCCTCAGTCGCATCCGCCAGCGCCGCCGGATTGTTTTCGCGCGCCCAGCTGCCCTGATTGTGAAAGATGATGCGGTCCATGTAGCTGCCACCGATGCCGACGACCGGCGTGCCGCAGGCCTGGCTCTCCAGTGCGACGAGCCCAAACGTTTCCTGCACACCGGGATGAACGAAAAGATCGGCCGCGCGGTAGTAGCGCGCGAGCTCGGCAGAATCCTGGCAATACGATCGCCAGGTGACGTTCGGCGAGAGTTGCTGTAGACGGCGCACACCATCCCGATGTGGACCATCGCCGATCACGAGCAGGTGATAGCGCCCGGGCCGGCGCGCAGTCAGCTGTTCGAACGCGCCGAATAACGTCTGCACGTTCTTCTCCACTGCGAGGCGACCGACATAGAGGAGCAGCTTCTGGTCGTCACGAATGCCTAAGGAGCGACGCATCTCGATGCGGTCGGCTGCGTCCGGCCGAAACACATTTGTGTTCACACCGAGATCAACGGCGTGCACGTTGCGCACGCCCCACCCGATCAGGACACGCGCGAGTTCATGCGACGGCACCAGCGTCGCTTCGAAGCGGTTGTAGAGGTTGCGCACGTACCGCCGGGCAAAATCCATCACCGCTTCGCTCGCGGTGCGGCCGAGGAACTTAGACGTGCTGCGCAGATACGCCTCAGCGAAGTGTGAGTGGTAAAAGCCAACCACCGGGACGCGTAAGGCGCGGCCGGAGGCGACCGCTTTCCACGCCGTTTGGTATGGGTCGCCAACTTCGATAACGTCCGGCCGCTCACGCTCGAAGACTTGCTCAATCGCGCGCAGGTTGATCAACGCTCGATAGCGCGACGTCCGCGAGAGAAGCGGCGAATGAATCGAGTAGATGCGCGAGCGATCTGCTGTCGTGACGCCGGTCTTCGCGTCGGGAATGATGAGGATGTGCTCATCGTTCGGGCAGGCGCTCTGGATGTAATTGATCTTCTCGTGGACGTAGCGCTTCACGCCGCCGCTCAGCGGCGAGTAGAACTGCGTGAGGTCGCAAATCTTCAAAGAAAGTGGGAGGGGCCTTAGCGCCCCGATTGCGGCGCGAACACGAGAATCGCATCGCGGCATTAAGGCCGCTCCCCATTCGCTAGTCAGTTGAATGCGGAAAGCCGCTGAGATATTTCTCCGCTTCAATCGCCGCCGCGCAGCCGGAACCGGCAGCAGTGATCGCCTGCTTGTAAACGCGATCGGCGACATCGCCGGCAATGAAGACCCCCGGATGTTTGCTCTCGGCGAGGTGTCTCGCGATCAGGTAACCATCCGGATCGGTCTCCAGCTTTCCGCGGAAAGCGTTTGTGTTCGGGTCGTGTCCGATCGCGACAAAGACACATGCCACCGGCAGGAGCTGTTCTTCGTGCGTGTTCACGTTTCGTAGCTTCACCGCTTCCATCTCACCCTTCTCATCCGGAACGTATTGCGTGACCACCGTGTTCCAGATCGGCTCGATCTTTTCATGCGCCACGACGCGGTCGGCCATGATCTTCGAGGCGCGGAGTTTGTCGCGGCGATGGATCAGATAAACCTTCGATGCAAACCGCGTGAGGAAGAGCGCCTCCTCGGCGGCAGAGTCGCCGCCGCCAACGACGCAAACCGGCACGTTGCGATAAAAGGCGCCGTCGCAGGTGGCGCAAGAGGTCAGGCCGTGCCCGATCAGTTTCTCTTCGTTCTCCAGCCCGAGCCACCGCGCCGACGCGCCGCTCGCCACGATGAGCGACCGCGTCTCCAGCCACTCGTCGTCCACGAGCAGCCGAAGGTGATCCTCCGTTGGCTCGAAATCCGTCACCTCGGAATATGAAAAACGCGCCCCGAACTTCTCGGCCTGCATGTGCATGTTCATGATCAGCTGCGGCCCATCGATCCCCTCCGGGAAGCCCGGAAAATTCTCGACCAGGGTCGTCGTGGCGAGCTGCCCGCCGGGATGGGTTCCCTCCAATACGAGCGGGCTGAGATTCGCGCGCGCGGCGTAGATGGCGGCAGTCAGGCCCGAGCATCCGCTGCCGACGATGATCACTTTTTCCATGCGCGGGCAAGCTAGCATGGGCAGCAATGCGGCGACAATGGCAGCGCGGCTGCGCGCGACATTGCACATGCGCAGGCTGTGAAACTGCGTAAATAGGCGATCCGGAATCGTTGTGCTTACGAACAGTCGCGTGCTTCGCCTATTAACCTGTTGCCTCGCCCTGGCGGCCTTGCTCTCGCCTGCCATCGTTTCGGCTGACGAGATCACGCGGCAAGTGCAGGAGGAGCTGCGCAAGCGACGCATGTTCCACGGCGACATCGACGGCCAGCAGAGCCCCGAGC
>DATHXZ010000554.1:0-7519 GCA_035459405.1 Chthoniobacterales bacterium | reverse complement strand
CTGCTGCCTGAGCGGACGCGTAGAGTGCAACGGCGTCGGCCTCGCGCCCGGCGAATTCTTCCTCGCACCGGCAGCGATGGAAGACCGCACTGTCAGGTCCGCGCTGGACGGCACGTCACTGCTTCGCGTCACGCTTCGCGACTAGCGCGTTACGCGAGCGAACCAGCCGGCTTGCGGGAGTGCGGCGAACTTTCGACTTCGTCGACGCCGCTGATCTTCCAGACGTCGCGTTCGGCCGTCAGACTGTAGATGAAAGTACGCATGGAGCCGTCGCATTTGAAGAAGAAGACCTGCACGGTTGCAGTCAGTCCGTCGACGCGCACCGAGCCGAATTCGACGCGACGCGCTTCCGCCATGTGTGCGTAGTTGCGGCGCACCATCCGCTCGAATTGCGGAAGCGTGAACTTCTGCTGCATGCCATTTGCGGCATACGAATAGGCGCTCGCGTAATCGGCCGCGCGGAAGGCCGTAAGCTGATCATTCACGACGGCGAAGAGCGCATGCGGAACGGGCGCCGGCGCATTCTCACGCATGTGATGCGAGATGATGAGAGCCGCACCGCAAAGCGAGAAGAAAAACGTCAGCAGCGAGGCTTTAACAAGGGGGGTCATCGGCAGGTCGCGATTCTAACAAACAGGTCAACCTTGCTTAGCATCAGCCTCATTCGTGCCGGCAAGCCGCCGCAGGTATGGATAGGAGTAGATGCCGGTGTTGTGCCCATCGGCCCAGCGCGGCTGCAGCGCGTAGGCGCCCACGACTTGCCACCCCAGCAGCTCGAAGCTCGCAGGCGTGTAGCTCACGTGCGGGCGTACAACGTTGCCGAGCACATCGGGTTCGCCCCCGCAGCTCGCACACGGGCAGGCGCGACGTAGCGTCTCCACCCGCAGGTAAGACTCCGCCCCGCCGGTCCACTGGATCGCGAGCTCGGAGCCAATCATCTGCACGTTCCGCAGCGTGAGGCGCATGCAATGCAGCGTAGTTGCGCAGGTTCCTCACGCAAATCGAACGCCCGCACGAGCTAAAGGTTCGTTTCCCGTTACCATTCCCACACCGACGATTGTGGGGCGTCCGCGTCCAAACGCGCCACGAACAACGAACGATAGACACTAGAAAGAACCACCTATGAAGAAAACAATCTTATCCCTCATTGCCGTCGGCATGGCCTCTGCCATGCCTCTCCAGGCTGAGCCGATATTCGTACTTACGTCCGGAAATCGCCTCCTTACCGTCGACAGCGCAACGCCGGGCACCGTCACCAAAACGGTGCAGATCACGGGTCTCCAGTCAGGTGAGACACTCCTGGGGATGGATTTCCGGCCTGCCACCGGGCAATTGTACGCCTTGGGCAGCACCGCGCGCATCTACCTCGTCGACGAGAATACAGGCGTGGCGACCGTTTCCTCCACGCTCACCGCCGATCCCGCCGATACCACTGCCCCATTCGCGGGGCTGAACGGAACCCGTTTCGGAGTCGATTTCAATCCAGTTCCAGATCGGTTGCGTGTGGTCAGTGACACCGATCAGAGTCTTCGTATCAATGTGACGACGGGCGCCACCACCACCGACGGCAATCTCGCCTACGCAGCCAGCGGTGATCCGAACAGCGGCGCTAACCCGAACGTTGTCGGTTCGGCCTACCGCAACGCCTTCTCCGGCGCGCTCGCGACCACACTCTACGGGATCGACTCGGGACTCGACGTTCTGGTGACGCAAGACCCTCCAAATGCGGGGACCTTGACCACGGACGGCCCGCTCGGCGTCGATACCAGCGACGCGGTTGGTTTTGACGTCTCCGGCCTGACCGCGCAGGCGTATGCGTCTCTCACCACAGGTGGAACCACCAACCTGTACACGATCAATCTCGATTCAGGCGCGGCTACGTCGGTCGGCGCGCTTGGTAGCGGAGCCGCCCTGGGGACGGAGACTGTAGTGGACATCGCAGCACTGGTGAATCCCGGCGCACGCCTGCGGAACATGTCTACGCGCGGTCGTGTCGATGCAGGTGAGAACATCTTGATTGCGGGTATTATCAATCGCGGCGGCGGACCTGCCGGAGTAGCCGCGCGTTATGTTATCCGAGCCATCGGGCCGAGCATGGGAGCAGAAGGTGTGGGCGCACCTCTGGCTGATCCCGTCCTGACACTGTTCGACAAGGACCGAAATGTCATCGCGTCGAATGACGACTTCTCCTCATCACCGGACGCCGCCGCAATCACTGCGGCCGGGTTGGCGCCGGGCAACGGCAGGGAGTCAGCGATCCTGATCACTCTGCCGGCAAACTCGAATTACACCGCGCAAATCACATCGAAAGACGGCTCCCCTGGCGTCGCGCTGGTGGAAATATTTGAGCTGCCATAACGCACCCTGCAGTTCGTGAATTCAACGCGCCGTCCTTCCGGGCGGCGCGTTTTTTTGTTGTAGCGCACCACTCTTGTAGCACCGGCAGGCGCCTTCTACGGCGCGGGCGCCACTGCTGTAAGACCGGCCGGAACCAACCGAGGTTCCGCAGGTTCAATGTATTGAAAGCTGCCGACGCGATTGCCGGCATCCTCAACCCGTTCTCCATCCGAATAACCCAAATCAGATATACACGTATGAACAGAAAACTCTTACCCATCGGTGCTGTGGCTATCGCCGCCGCCATCTCCGCTCAGGCGGAACCAATCACCGTTCTCACTTCGGGAACTCCCCAGCGTCTGCTTACAATCGACAGCGCTTCGCCGTCCACCACGAGTGACGACTCGGTTAGGATCACCGGTCTGGCAGCAGGCGAAACGCTGCTCGGAATCGATTATCGTCCCGCCACGGGAACGTTGTACGGCCTCGGCAGCACAAGCCGAATCTACTCGATCAACGCCGACACCGGCGTAGCGACGGCTGTTGGATCAGGCGGCGCGTTTACCCTTAACGGCACCAGGTTCGCGTTCGACTTCAATCCAGTGCCCGATCGCATCCGCATCACCAGCGACGCGGACCAAAACCTGCGCGTGAATCCGAATGACGGCACCGCAACGGTGGACGGACCGATCGCGTATGCGGCCACTGACGCCAATAACGGCAAAAACCCGAGCGCAGTTGGTGGCGCCTACACCAATAACTTCGCGGGCGCCGGTGCGACGACGCTCTATGACATCGACTCTACGCAGGATGTACTCGTCATCCAGAACCCGCCGAACAGCGGAACACTGAACACCGTCGGACCGCTCGGGGTGAACACTACCGACGATGTCGGCTTCGACATCTCAGGCCGGACAGGCGTCGCTTTCGCAGCCCTGGAGGTCACTGCTGGCATCGCTGAACTCTTCACGATCAATCTCCTTAGCGGCCAGGCGACGCGCACAACGACACCAACCTCCGTCATCGCTCCGGCTGCGCTCGGCACCGATTCCGTGGTCGACATCGCCGCATTCGTGAACCCCGGTTCGCGCGTGGACAATATCTCGACGCGGGGTCGCGTCGGCAGCTCGGATCAGGATTTTCTCATTGCCGGCTTCATTACGCGCGGCGGCGTCAGCAGCCGCATCCTCGTCCGTGGGATCGGGCCAAGCCTCTCAAATCGCGGCGTGACCAATCCGCTGGCCGACCCAGTCCTCGAAGTGTTCGACAACAACGGTATGTCCGTCGCGCAGAACGACAACTGGAGGTCCTCGCAGCAGGACGAGATTGAAGGCACCGGTCTCGAGCCGCAAAACGACGCCGAAGCAGCGATCCTGCGCAGCCTGGCACCGGGCACTTACACGGCGGTCCTTTCTGGTAAGAACGGCGGCACCGGCGTGGCCCTCGTAGAGGTCTTCCAGGTTCAGCAGTAATCCTCATCCTCCATCGGCTGATCAGCGCGGCGTCCCTAGCGGGGCGTCGCGCTTTTTGTTTGATGCCCGGCGCCGGAACTGCGGACCGTTAGACCTTCTTCCAGTCGGAACAATCCCACCCGAGCAGCTGCTCGAGCTTATCGATGTCTGCTTCGTAGATCGCGTAGAGGTGACGCCGCTCTTCGAGCGTCATGCGCCGCACGTAAGTGATCTTGTTCTGCTCCTTGTTCTCAATCTTCTGCAGCGGCTCGACGCCGACAAATCGAAACGCAGCATCAACTGTCTCGCGCCACTTCGAGCGGAAGTTGTCAAACTTGATCACGTGCACCTGCTCGCGCGGGAAGTATCGGAAGACGCGGTCCATCTGCTCGGCGTAGAAACCGCGATCCACGTAGGATGTGCCGCGCGGTTGCAGCGGCAGCGCCTGTCGAATCCGCTCCGCCTCCGCCGCGACCGCTTCCATGAAGTCGAGCGCCTCGTGCTTGCGATCGCGCTCCATGTTCCAATGCGAGAACGCGCGGTCCATCGGATTGCGCAGCAGGATGATCAGCTTGATGCCGGGATGGTAGTCGTAGATCCGCTGCATCGCCGGGCGCCAGTACGTGTAGATTGGCGTAACCGAGCCGGTGACGAGCGTATCCGGTTTGAACCTGATCCCGCGGTGCAGGAAGTCGTGGTCCACCGGCGGATTCGCGAAGCGCTTCTCGTCGTCGAAGAAATGCCGATGCGGATGGTTCACCATGTGCGCCTCTTCCGGGTGCGCCATCGTGATGTGCGGATGCTGATCGAAAAACCAATGGAGCGCGCTCGTCCCGCCCTTCTGCACACCGGCGATGATGAAGTCGAGGTGATCGATCGTCTTCTTCGGCGTTAGTCCGAGGATCTCTCGTAAACCCATACGCAGAGCCGCTCAGCGCTCACCGAAAATTGCCGTGCCGACTCGCACGAACGTCGCGCCTTCTTCGATCGCTACCTCGTAATCATTGCTCATGCCCATTGATAGCTGCGGCAGGCGCAACGCGAACTCCTGCTCGATCGCGTCGCGCAGTTTCCGCAGCTGTACGAAGTAGCCGCGCGAATCCTCGGCTTCCGGCGCGAACGGCGGAATTGTCATCAAACCTTCGATCTCGAGCCTGTCGAGTTGCAGGAGCGCTTCCATCTGTTCTTTCAGGTTCTCAGGCGCGAAGCCGAATTTGCTCCCCTCGGCTGCCACGTTCACCTCGAGCAAGACACGCGGCCGCATACCTTCTTCATCGCCGATCCGCTGCATGTCTTGCGCGAGCGCGAGCGAGTCGACGCTATGAAACATCTCGAACAGCGGAAGCGCGTGACGGATCTTATTCTTTTGCAGGTGACCAATGAAATGCCAGCGCAAGGCGGCAGGTAGCAGCGGAATCTTCGCGCGTGCTTCCTGGACCTTGCTTTCGCCAAAGATCGCCTGACCCGCATCGAACGCCGCGCGCAGTTTCTCCGCATCCTGCTTCTTCGAGACGGCGACGAGCTGCACGTCATCTCGCGATCGCCCGGCCTTTTCGCAGGCTGCTGCAATCCGCGCCTCAAGCAACTGCAGATTTGCCGCGACGTCTTCCACCGCCGCTCACCTTGCGGTATTCACCGCCGACGGCAAGCGCGCGACGTGTAGAGGCGTTTGTGCAAACGCCTGGCGCAGCGCGTTGCTACGTCGTCCGCCCCGGTGCTTGACACAAGCACCGCTACATCTTGGCGCACGCGCGTTCGCGCGTATCACTCGTCACGGAGTGCGATCATTGGATCGACACGCGTCGCGCGTCGCGCCGCACGAAGCAGGTGATCAGTGCTACGATTGTGAGCGACATTATCGCTACGGCGAGCGCGATGAAGTCGGCCCGCGCCGACGCCGTAGAGCACACTGGTCAGTGCCCGGCCGGCTGCGAGCGCGCCGAGCAACCCACACCCGACGCCGATCGCGATTCGAATCCCGAGTTCGCGCGTGCGTTGGGTGACCGTCAGAGCCATCACTCCGTATAACCCGACACTCGCGAGCAACAGCGCAAGGCCCGCGAACGCGCTCACTCGCTTTTCTTCACGTTCCGCGGATCGCCGGCGGGATTGACGTAGTTTATCGCCCACGGGCCGGTGCCGTGCAGCTGAATGATCGTCTTTCCTTCAGCCCAAGCGGTGTGCTTCATCCCCGCGGGCCAGAAGCCGTACGACCCCGCGTCGAACTTCGTCGCCGCAGTGCGCTGTAGATCCTCTCCCATCGCCAGGTGAAATTCGCCGGCGAGAACGGTGACGCGCTCGGTCTTTGGATGTGTGTGCGGTGGGATGTGATAGCCGTCCGGCGCGCAAGCAACGTGCTCTCGACCAGCACCTGCCGCATCAATTGCCACCGGCTCGCGCCGAGCGACGCGCGCACCGCAAGTTCCTTCGTCCGCGAAATCGCGCGTGCGAGTTGGAGATTCGCAACGTTCGCGCACGCGATCAGCAGCACGCAGGCGACGGCGCCCAGCAGCAAGTGCAGGCTCTGGCGGTAGTCGCCGACTGACGACTCGAGCAACAGCTCCGCGCTGACTCGCCGGTCGGTGTTTGATTCCGGATACTTCCGCTCCAGCTCCTCGGCGATGTTGTTCAGGTCGGCTGTCGCTTTATCCAGACTGACGCCCGGCTTGAGTCGGCCGGTCACCGAGAACCCCTGGTGATTGCTGCGGTTCAGCAGCGACGGATTCTTGCGCATCTCGTCCAGCGGTACATACACCTGTGCCATTCGCGGAAACTTCAGCTCCGCTGGCAGAACGCCGATGATTTCGCGCGAGATGCCATCGAGCACGACCTGCTGCCCGACCGCGTCGGGTGAGCCCCCGAAGTGCGTCTGCCACAGCTTGTCGCTGATCATCACGATCGGCGCAGCGCCCGGCCGGTCATCTTCTTCCGTGAGGTTCCTGCCGAGCCGCGGCTGCAGGGCCATCACGTTCAGAAAATTGTAGGTACACGTGCGCCCGCGATGCGTTCCGGCGTTCCGACTCCGCCGGGCCGCGCGAAGTTGAAGCTTTCGCGCCGGACCATCGCCAGGTCGGTGAATCCTTTTTGGCCCTCGCGCCAGTCGAGCCAGTTTGGGTACGCCACTGAGCCGCTCGGGAACTTGCTCGTCTTCTCGCGCACGAGAACCAGCTTGTCCGGCTCCGGGTACGGCAACGGGCGGAGCAGCACGACATTCACCACGCTGAAGATGGCGGTGTTCGCGCCGATGCCGAGCGCGAGCGCGACAATGGCGATGACCGTGAAGCCGGGCGACTTCGACAGCATCCGGATCGCGTAACGAACTTCTGTGAGGAGCGTGCTCATAGGATTGAGTAAACGAGGCGTGGACGAGCTGATTCTGGGGAGCACGGGATGTCATCCGGTGGCGCCGGAAAGTCTTTCCGGCGCATCGAGCGACGATGCTCAACGGGACGTGCACGCGCACTGTGGAGTACCAGCGCACGATGTTCGCCGAAGGCTTCGGCGAACCACGGCTTAACAACCCGTGCTCCCCAGGCGCTGCATTCAACGCGTGGCGTCATTCGGTGCGCAAGGCTTGGACGGGGTCGGCATTGCTCGCGCGGCGGGCGGGAATCCATGATGCTACGAGCGCGGTCAGCGCGAGCAGCAGACACGCGGCGGCGTAGCTGGTGAGATCGTGTTGATCGATGCCGAACAACGACGCTTGCAGCACGCGCGAGAGGATGAGCGCG
>DATHXZ010000553.1:0-4647 GCA_035459405.1 Chthoniobacterales bacterium | reverse complement strand
CTCGGGGAGCTTCGCCGCGGAGAGTTGCGAGAAAACCGGCCGGCCATCTTTTGCGTGCACAATCACTTCCACCGGGCCGACGCCCTCCTCGAAAACGATGCGAGTAAGCTCGCCATCCAGCGGCACCTCGCCGGTCGCAGTGAGTACAAATGCGGCGCCAACCGTCGGGTGTCCGGCGAACGGGAGTTCACCGGCGGGAGTGAAAATTCGCAGCCGGCGTGTGCCCTGCGCGGTTTGCGGTGGCAGGACGAAGACCGTTTCGGAGAGATTCATCTCGCGCGCGATCGCCTGCATCGTTCCGTCGTCGAGGCCGCTCGGATCGAGAAAGACGGCGAGCTGGTTCCCGCCGAACATTGTGTCGGTGAACACGTCGGCGGTGATGAAGTTGTAACGTTTCGGCATTCGGGCGGTGGACTTTATATCGCTTTCGCAGCCGAGGCGAGGCGTCTCGCAATCGCTTCACCCACGCGAGCAAATCGGGCAGCGGCAGGAAATTGATGATGCGCTCTGCCGGTATGCCGGCTCTCAGCGCCGCGGCCAGCCCGAGTTCGATGAATCCAAATTGGGCCGGATCGTGCGCATCCGTGCCTAATGAGACGCGCGCGCCCGCCTCTCGCACGAGCCGCAGCAGTTCGACGTTCAAATCCTGACGGTCGGGATAGCAGTCGATCTCGACCGCCCTGTCGAGCGTGGCAGCTTCGGCGAAGACTCTCGGCCAATCGCCCTGAAGGCCGATGCGGAAGTTATAAACGCGACCACGCGGATGACCGAGGATGTGGAGGTCCGGGTTGCGCAACGCCGCCAAATACCGCTCCGTCTGATCTTCCTTTTTGCGCAATGACGAATGGAACGACCCGAGCACCAGGTCGAGCCGCGCCAGCGATTCACTGCTCATGTCGCCCTCGCCTCGCGGGTTCAGATTCAATTCAATCGAGCGGAGCACCGTCAGCTCATTGCCGGCGGCGGCGAGCGACGCGTTTACCTCCGCGATCTCCGCTTGCTGCTGCAGTAACTCATCTTCGCCAATGCCGCCGGCAATCTTCAGCCCGACCGAGTGATCGGTGATCGCGATGTAGCGATGCCCATGCGCAACAGCGGCCGCCGCCATGTCGCAGACGGAGCCGCTGCCGTCGCTCCATGCCGTGTGCATTTGCAGATCGCCGAGCGCGCGGCCACTCCAGGCAGGATCGTTCGCAAGGATGCGCCTCGCGTCGGCTAACGTGAGAAAATCTTCGCGCAGCGGATCGCTTTCACCTTCTCCTGCTCCAGCGTTCTCAATCCAATTCGCGATGATGCTCGCGAGCCGAGGGCCGACACCGTGCAATTCCGTCAGCCGCCCTCCGCTGCGATAAACTTCCACAGCTTCCTCCGGCCACAGAAATGCGGCGCGGGCCGCGCGCTTCAGGGCGCGTTGCAGAACGCCGGTAGCATTGCGCGACTCGAGCGCGAGTAGTTCCGCGAGATCAGCGTTCGTGACCGGCGCCACATCGGACTCGTGTCACCTGACTGCGACCGACTCAAGAAAATTGACGCTGAGCCGCGGGATCAGCAGCGGTGGCACACGCGCTGCTATAAAGAATACCGCAAGCTAGGAAGTCACTACTCCAATTTAAAAGTCACGTTTCGTTCCTTTAGCTTCAGCAGCGCGGCCAGAAATGGCCGCGTTTTTTTTGCCCAGGAGCAGCGTGGTGACTGCCGCCGCAGAACGAATCCGCCGACCTAGAACTTCTTCAGCTCGGTCTTGCTCGGCTCCACGAACTCAGCCGAGGCAACGATGAGTTCCTGACCAAGATGCTTCGAGAGACCCTCCGCGAGCACGGTAGCGATCTCCTTGGGATCACGCGTATATCCAGGAATCGGGAATCCGCCGTTATTGCGATCGTAACCGTAGATCGTGCCATCGGTTTCCCACACACAGTAGGCGTGGCCGGCGGAATTGTTGGCGTAGCGGACGAGAAGGATCTTCGCCCAGAAGTCCTTCTCGAGCGTGTTCTGCGCTTTCACGATCGCGAGGTAGTTGCAGGCCGAAACGACGCAGCCATTCAACATCGCGAGGTCCTCTTCCCCCTTTTCCGGCTTACCGAACGGCTGCTGGGTGCCGAGCACGAAACAAAGGACGCCGACGAGAATTGGCGAGAAGACTTCGCGCAGAAACAGCAGGTTAAGAAAATTCATGGATGAACAGCGGCGGCGCTGCTTATGGTTTTTATAGCACCACCTTCGCGCGAATACACAAGATTTTTCTTCCGGCGCACGGCCACAAACCGCTTGCCACCCGAACACAGCCGCCGCGTTTCCACTGCCGTCCAGGTCGAACCGGACTATCCAATCCGGCGGTAAGTTCTTTGGCTGCCGTCGCTTGCCTCGATCAGGAACTCGCGGCGGTCGGTCTTGAGCAGTTTGTCGCGGTCGCGAGTGCCAGATGGAATCCTTCCCAGCGCGTCGCCGGTGTATTCGTAGTGCAGTTCGTCGCCGCGCACCTCCCACTTGCCGGTAAAACGCGAGAGAGTTTCGCCGCGCTGCCGCACCTCACCGCTGAAGGTGCCGTCTTTGTTGAACAAATACCGGCAGCTCTGAACGCGGTCCTCGTATAGCCACTCGCCTGCGAGAGCCAATCCGGGATCCCGAGAACCCGTCGCGCACGAGACGAGGAGGAGAAACGACAGCATCAGGAGGCTCTTCACGCGTTGCGACGGTCACCCGCCCTAAACGCAAGCGCAACCCGCCGCGAAGATCGCGCCCGCAGCACCGTAGACGGGCGCGTCAAAATCAACGAACGCCTGGTACAAAAAACAAGAGCGGCACCCCGAAGGATTGCCGCTCTTGCCCCCTATGATCTGTCTGAAATTTAGTTTTGAGCGACGAGCGCCGATCCGGCGCGGAACTTCTTGGCTCCAGCGTAGGCGTAGAGCGGCTGGTAGTTGCGCTTGCCGACCTTCTCAGCCTTGGTGGCGCTGTAGTTGAAAGTCGGGTCGAGGACGTAGCTGCCGCCTTCGGTTTCCCATGCGAGCCAGGCGTGTGTCATTTTGCTCATCGGGGTGCGTTTGCCGATCACGAGGCGGACGTTTGTCGCGCCGGCGGCTTTCATGCGCTCGTAGAGAGCCACGGACTTGGCTTTGCAGTCGGCCGGAGCGCCGGAGAGGGTCTCGCTCGGCGTCTTCCAGAACAGCGCGTAGCCGTAGGGGATCTCGCGCAGGTCGGTCATCCATTCGTTGACGGTGTTCATCGAGACGCCGTTAGAGGACTGGCTGCCGGTGTTTTCGAGGATAGGGCGGATGCGAGCCATTTGCTTGTCGTAAGGGGTCGCATTTACGGTGAACATCAGCGCATCGGCGAAGGAGGCGGAGGCGGAGACGGTGAGGATGACAGCGGAGAGGAGGAGCTTTTTCATAGGGTGCTACTATTTATGGTTTCTATAGTTACTATGATTCCTATAGCAGCAGCCGTGCCACGTTTTAAACGGCCTGATTTTCGCCAGCGAGGCGGCAGCGATCTGTTCCCGCCACCCGGCGCGAAGGCGTGGTGAGGCCGAGCGAGCAGAGCTCGGGACGTGCATCCGCATCGCGCCGCGGACACGTTCCTCTCACCGATGACTACAACAAAACGCGACGAAGTGATCGATTGGCTGAATGACGCCTACTCGATGGAGCGCAGCATCGAGATCATGCTACGCAAGCAGGCTGACAACGAAGATGCACATCGCGCAATCCGCGACCGCGCGCGCATTCACCTCGATGAGACGGCGGAACACGGTAACCGCGTCTCCCGCTGCCTCGAAATGCTCGGCAGTACTCCATCGTCGCTCAAGACCGTCGCCGGCCAGGTGATGGAGCTCGGCAAGGGGCTGACGACGAAGTTCGCGCGGGACGAGCGGGTGAAAGATTTCCTCGCTGCTTACGGCACCGAGTACTTCGAGGTCGCGTGCTACAAGTCGTTAATCGCCGGCGCGACAGCGGCTGGCGAACACGAGATCGTGCCGCTCCTCGAGCAGAACCTGAAGGAAGATGCTGCCATGGCGAGCTGGCTCGACATGAACATCGGTGCGATCACACGCGATTATCTCGCGAACGCGACGACAGCGCCGACAAGCTAGCGTCCGGCCGCGCGGGATCTAACGCTCGTCGGGACGTGGTGGTGGAGGCCCGCCACGGCGCCGGAGAATGCGCTTATGGCGCGTCTTCATCTGCTCGAGTTTCTCGCGCTGTTCCGGCGTGAGGTGCGGGGCCATCGCAGTGTGCGCTTGCTGCATTGTCTCAGCGACGCGTTTCCCGCTCTCGCTGCGAATCTCGTGCAGCAGTTTGCTGGTGTCGGCGATGATCGGTGCCAACGTCTCGACCTGGGCAGGTGTGAGCTCAAGCTGACGAGTCAGGCGATAGCGCATGCGGTCGCCCATGTGGCGGTGATGTTTAAACGCCAGAACGTCATGCGCCTTGCGAGCACCCACGAACGTGCCGGTCGCCACGCCGGCGGCAAATACCACCAGCACGCCCACCGCTAATCGCCACATCAGCGCGCGTGTCATTCGGTCAGCTCCGACTGGATCGCGGTGTCGACCATCGCGTAGGCATTCGAGAGCGGTTCAGCGAGCTCGTCGTTCTCCTCGAGCTGCCAGTATGTCGCAGCGCTTGCGAGTACTGCCACGACGAC
>DATHXZ010000552.1:0-2650 GCA_035459405.1 Chthoniobacterales bacterium | reverse complement strand
GCAGCTGCAGGAGCTTCTACAACAGTCGGTTTCTCATACGTCTTCGGCGGCGCGTCAGGCGGAGGTGTGGCTTCCGCCTTCATCTTTGCGCGGGCGCGCTGCGCTTCTGGATCGCTGTTGACCGCAACCGCCCGCTCTACGACCACCTGGCGGATCGGCTCCGCGACTTTCCGCGGCCGGTCATTCCTCTCCGGCGCAAAGAGCGGTGCCATCATCGCAATCACGCCGCCGCTGATCCTGGCGCGCGGCTGCTCTTCTTCTTCGTCGAACTCGTATCTGCGATCGATCCGCAGGCGCTCGACTGGCCGCCGACTGCGCGCCCGAAGCTCGTCATAGCTCGGGCCTTCGTTGACGATGTAGGTGTTGTTGTAAGTGATGTTGGTGACGTTCGTCGTCTGCGTTACGATGGTGACGTTGCGCTCCGGTGGAAGAACGACACGTTCGATCTGCTCCGCGCCGATCTCTTCGTTGGGCACGAACACGTATTCGCCGACGTCGATGTCGTAGTAGCTGTCCGCCCAACGCTTGATGCCGGTGCGGCGCTCGAAACGCGCTTCTGGCGGCAGCGGCGCCCAGCCGACGTGATCGTCGCTCTTGCGCCATGATACCCAGGCGGGTGCCCATTCATCTCCCGGGACCCAGACCCAGCCGACGCCGCGCAGGCGCGTCCAGCGTCCGTAGTGATAGGTCGCCCAACCGAATGGCTCCTCGGAGACCCATGTCCAGCCTGCGTCCGTATAGGCCCAGCGGCCGTCGGTGTAAGGACGCCAGTCACGCGAACGCTGCGCACGCTCCGGCTGCCACACGTAACCGTAGTCCTGCGTCTCACGCCACGCGCCGTACGGCTCGAGCTTGCGATAGAATGTGTCGTAGGAACGCGCCGGGCGGCCGTCGCGCGTCTTCGTCGTCGCTGCCGTGCCGGTGGTACGCTGGCGTGGAGTCGCCGTTGGCGCCAGACGCGGAGTGGCGGCGGCTGCCGTAGTGCGGGCTTTCCCAGCGGCAGCTTCCTTGTCCGCCAGCGTCTGTTCGCGCGCGTCCAGCTCGGCTTGTTGCTGTGCGAGGCGCTCCTTTTCGAGGTTCACGCGCTCGGCTTCGACACGCTGTTGCACTTCGCGCTCGATCTGCGCGTTCCGCTCGGCCTCGCTCATCGGCTTCTCGCAGGAAACGGCGAGCGCTAATCCGGCGGCAATGGCTGCAAATCTGAGGATGTTCATGGTTGTGTTAGACCAACGCGGTCGCTCCTTATTCGAAGAAAACCGCCAGGCGGGCTGCATCATCACCGCGCCAGCCGCAGCTATGGTGCAGGCGAGGCGCTTCCCGCCGGCGTAGCGGAAGCGGCAGGCGCGATCGTGACCTTCTCAATCTGGTCGCGTCGTGCGTTCTGCACGTTGGAATAAACGGCCAGCAGGGCCATGGCAATGAGGATAAGGGCGATGACGAGAAGCCCGTGTCGAGGAGGCCGTGGCCGCGTCGGACCTGTGTCATCGGGCAGAGGCACGTTGCATTATCGCGTCGCACCACCGTCCCGCAACTGCACTGCAGTTCACTCGAGGCGCAATGCAGCGATCGCATTCATCACCCGCTGGGTGAGGCGTTGGTAAAGCTCTTTTCCGCCGGGCTCTAGGTCGTCTTTGGTGAAGTGAATCGGCTCACCGACAACAATCGTGATCGGCACGAACCGCACGTGCCCGTCGCCGCGCGGGAGCGCTGCACGCGCGCCGAAAATCCGCATCGGCACGACCGGCGCGAGCGTCTTCGCAATCACAAAACCGAGACCGGGCAGCCCCGGCTGCAACTCGCCATCGAGCGTCCGCGCGCCTTCCGGAAAGACGATCGTCCCGTTGCCCGCCTTCAACAGCCGAAGCAACGCCTTCAACGCGCTGCGATCGTTTCCCTCCTGATCCACCGGGACGACATTCAAGCGCGGGAGCAGCCAGCCGAGCACCGGCACGTCGAGCAACGTATCGCGCGCGAGGAAGTGCATCTCGCGACCGGCGGCCAATGCCGCGAGCGGTGGATCGAGATAGCTCTGGTGATTCATCGCCAGAATCACTGGGCCGGTCTTGATGATTCGCTCCCGATGGATCACGCGGAAGCGAAACAGCAGCCTGCCGACGAACCAGGCGAGATAGTACCCGGTCCAGTACCAGTAGTTCATGGCAGCTCAGGCAACAGATCGCTGCTGATCAGCCACAGAGAGACCTTGCGCGTGCAGCTGCTCCAGGATCTGCTGCACCACTTCGTCGACGGTCAGCGTGGAGCTGTCGATGACACGCGCATCGTCGGCCTTGGTCAGCGGCGAAGCAGTGCGCGATGAGTCCGCGCGATCGCGCGCCGCAATTTGATCAGCCTGGCCCTGTGCAGCGCGGCGCTGTGAGCGAATCTCTGGAGACGCATCAATGTAAAATTTGTAGGGCGTCTGGGGAAACACGACCGAGCCGATGTCCCGGCCTTCCATCACAACATCATAATCGCGCGCATAGCCGCGCATCTCCTCGACGAGAATTTCGCGGACGCGCGGCACGCTGCTGACCATTGAAACGCCATCATTCACGCGCAGGTCGCGCAAGTGCGTCTCGGGATCGGCGCCGTCGATAAAAAGGCGCGAAGAGTCGTCGTGCAAATCGCACTCGATGCGCGCGCGCGCCAC
>DATHXZ010000551.1:0-1964 GCA_035459405.1 Chthoniobacterales bacterium | reverse complement strand
GAGGAACGCGCGAGGTGCGCAAGCAACTCTTCGTGCGCGACAAGTTGCTCCTCACGGGTGGCCAGTCGCTTCACTTTCACCTGCGGCCACTCGTCGCCGTACAGGATCGCGAAGTCGGCATTCAGGTGTTCCGCCGTTTGGAACTGCTTGCCGACTTTTGCCGGCGTGAGTGGATACTCGACGCGGTAGTTCTGATCGCGTAGTGCCTGGATCTGCGCGAGCGCGCTGTCGCGCCGTTCCTCCTTCGCGATGACAACGTAGACGTCCAGCTTCTGCTCGCGCGCGATCGCCTGCTCCATCTTTGCGCGCGCAGGTGCGTTCTCCCGGATCAGCTCGCGAACGACGACATCTCCCATGGCAAAACCGAGCGCGGGCAGCGATGCGGCGCCGTCGCTGAGATGCGCGACTAGGTTGTCATAGCGCCCGCCGCCGGCGATCGCGCGCAGTTTGCCAGCGCGATCGAATGCTTCGAAGACAACGCCGGTGTAGTACGCAAGGCCGCGGACGATCCGCAGGTCGACGCGCACGAAGTCCCCAAGGCCGCGCTGCTGGAGCCCTTCCACAATGCTTTGCAGCTTCTGGCTGGCGCCGCCGTGATCGAGGATGTGGAAGACGCGATCCGCCAGGCCGCCGAGACGTTCGGCACTCTTCTCGCGGGGCTCGCGTTCCGTTTTGTCGATTACCTCGAGAACTGACTGCCAGCGTTCTTCAGTGATGTTTTGGGTGCGGAGGAAATCGATCCAGAACTCGCGATCGCTGATCCGCACAACAACATCGTCAGCGGTGAACCCGAACGCGCGCAGCACGTCGATGCACACGGCGATGAGCTCGATGTCTGCATCTACTGAAGCTTCGCCGATGATGTCGCAATTGTACTGGTAATGCTCGCGCAGCCGACCGCGTTGCGGCCGCTCGTAGCGGAACATCTGCGGGATGCAGAACCACTTGATCGGCTTGCGGAAATCGCGATGCGCGGCGGCGACCATGCGGGCGAGCGTCGGCGTCATTTCCGGCCGCAACGCGATCGCGCGTCCGCCTTTATCAGTGAAGTTGTAGAGCTGCTTTACGATCTCTTCGCCGGACTTCTTTTTGAAGAGCTCGAGGTCCTCCAGAACGGGACCGTCGTACTCCTCAAAGCCATAGCGGCGAGAGACTTCTCGCCACGTGTTGAACATGTAATTACGGACTGCGCAATCCGCGGGCAGGAAGTCGCGAAAACCCGGAAGCGACTGAATCATCGCACGTTAGGTTGGCGCTCGAGCCATGCGCACGGGGCATGCAGCCGACTGCACGGGGTCGCACGAAAAGAAGGTGCCAGTTGAATAAAGACTGAGCTGGACCAGTCGGATGTAAGCACGACGGAGAGCATCCGTTTAACCAAACCAAAGGACAAACATGAAACAGAATCGATTCATCAAAATGTTGGCGGTGGGAGCGGTGAGCGCGGTTGCGCTGAGCACAGCTTTCGCACAGACGACGACCACGACGAAGGAAACCACGGCGACGACCGGCACGACCGGCGCTGGCGTGAGCGCGACGACTACCACCTCCGGTACCACCGGTGTGACCGCGAGCACGACCACCAGCACCAGCTCGCTCGATGGCACCGGCGTTATCACCTCGTTTACGCCAGGCGAATACGTCACCGTGCGCACTGAGACCAGTGCGGAGCCGGTTCGCTACACCTACGGCAAGAACGTGACGATCGTCGACTCGACGGGCGCTACGGTCGAGCCGTCGTTGCTGCGTGCGGACCTGCCGGTGCGCTACAGCTATGCGCGCGAAGGCGACCGCATGGTGATCTCGAGGATCACGGTGCAGAAGCCGATGGCGGAAATCCGCAAGCAGACCACCACGACGACGACCACCACGACCCGCAAGTAACGCGGTCGCGGTAGTTCAGTTCGTTCAACAACTCAACAAGACGCCTGCGGAGCGTGTTTCCGCGGGCGTTTTCGTTTTTG
>DATHXZ010000550.1:0-4443 GCA_035459405.1 Chthoniobacterales bacterium | reverse complement strand
TCGCGGGTGACGCCGAACTTCTTGCCGACTTCCTCGAGCGTCTTCGGCTTGCCGCCATCGAGCCCGAACCGCGAGAAGATAATCTTCCGCTCACGATCGTCGAGAACGTCCAGCAGACCGCCGACTTCGTTCCGCAGGTTCTTGTCGCGCAGCAGCTCGAACGGTGTCTGAGCTTCCTCGTCTCCGACGATTTCGCCGAACTCAGTGGAGTCGTCATCGCTGATCGGAGCATCGAGTGAAGCGGGCCGGATCGACACCGTTTTCAGCTGCGACACTTTGCCGGCTGCGATGCCGATCTCCTCGCCGAGCTCGTCATCGGTGGGCTCACGGCCGAGCTCCTCGCTCATCTGGAGCGAGACGCGGCGCATCTTCGAGATCTTGTCCACCAGGTGAACCGGCAGGCGGATCGTCTTCGACTGATTCGCCAGCGCGCGCTTGATCGATTGCTTGATCCACCACGCAGCGTACGTGCTGAGCTTACCACCCTTCGCAGGGTCGAAACGCTCCACAGCCTTCATCAGACCGATGTTGCCTTCGGAGATGAGGTCGAGCAGCGGGAGACCAAGGTTTGCGTAATCGTGCGCGATCTTCACCACGAGACGGAGGTTCGAGCGGATCATGAGCGCACGCGCTTCGCGGTCGCCTTTCTTGATCTTAGCGGCGAGCTCGATCTCCTGCTCGGGCGTCAAAAGCGGGATCTGCCCGATCTCACGCAGGTAAATCTTTATTCCAGTATCGCTATCTTCGGCAGCCATAAAACTTTTCATGTAAGGGGAACGCGGCACCCCCTTGCAAGCGTCCAAGTGTTACGTTTCCGGACGCCTGACAGGTTGCACGTTCGGTTAAGGTCAGGACTTATTTAAGGGAGTTAAGTATTTCGATTGATTGACACGGGCCGGTTGCCTTTTGTTCAAACAATTTTCCGACCGATTTCCGGGGCGTCGCCGTAGTGATTTGCAGCAGGCAAATCTTGTGGAACACCACGGAAAGAACCGCCCAAAACCGCAATTAGTTGCGGAAATGCTCGCAAATGCGCTGCCAAATCGGCACGCTGTCTCTGACCCGGTTTCCTGCCGCCGATTTTCGCGTTGACAGCTTGAACAAAGAACCTGACAAACAGCGCAGCCGACGGCAGGTCGCCGCGGCCGCAGTCTGATGCGTTCGAAGAAGGTTTTAATCACAGGAGGTGCGGGTTTCGTCGGGTCGCACCTTGCCGATGAGCTCCTGCAGCATGGCTACCACGTCCGCGCGCTCGACAACCTCGCTCCACAGGTCCATGGGGCCGGTGCCAAACGGCCCGACTATCTGGCTGACGACGTGGAGCTGCAGATCGGTGATGTCCGCGATCGTGAGGCGGTAACGCGGGCGCTGGAAGGCGTTGACGCTGTTTACCACTTCGCGGCGACGGTCGGCGTCGGGCAGAGCATGTATCAAATCGCCGAGTACACGAGCGTGAACGGCGAGGGGACGGCAGTGTTGCTCGAAGCGCTGGCGCAGAAACCGGTCGAGCGGCTGGTGGTGGCCTCCAGCATGAGCATCTACGGCGAGGGGCTGTATGCAGACCGCCACGGCAATCTTGTGCCAGGCCAGGAGCGCTCGCTCGAACAGCTCAAGGCGCACGACTGGGAAGTCCGCGGCCCGGATGGCGAGCCGCTGAAGCCCGTGCCGACGCCGGAATTGAAATGCCCGGCAGTTCCGTCGGTTTACGCCATCTCAAAATATCAGCAGGAGCGGCTTTGCATGACGGTGGGCCGCGCTTACGGCATCCCGACGGTCGGCCTGCGCTTCTTCAACATCTACGGCACACGCCAGGCGCTCTCGAACCCTTACACCGGCGTGCTCGCGATTTTTGCTTCGCGTTTCCTGAACAACAACCCGCCGCTCGTAAACGAAGACGGTGAACAGCGGCGCGATTTCGTCAGCGTGCACGATATTGCGCAAGCCTGCCGGCTCGCGCTGGAGGTGCCCGAAGCTGCCGAACAGGTGTTCAATGTCGGCAGCGGCGAGCATTTCTCGATCCGCCAGATCGCGGAGGAGATGGCGCGCGTGCTGAACAAGAGCGACATCGAACCCGAGATCGTCGGCCGTTGCCGCGTCGGCGACATTCGTAACTGCTTCGCCGATATCTCGCTCGCGCGTGACATGCTCGGCTATGCGCCGGCAGTGACATTAGACGAGGGGTTACTCGAGATCGCGGAGTGGCTCGAGGGGCAGACCGCAGTCGATAAAGTTGCCGATGCCTCGCGCGAATTGGCAGCGCGAGGTCTGGCGGTATGAGCGCCGCCAGCAACCGCCCTGTCTTCGGCGTCCTGGAGTGGCTTCGGCCCGGTGAAGAAGAGCGCGTCGAGCGCCTCCTCGCCGACCTGAAGGCGATCGGCGCGACCGAGCTCCGCACCGGCATCTCGTGGGCGGACTGGCATACGGATGGCGGCCAAGATTGGTATGCCTGGTTGCTGCCGCGACTGGCGAAGAAGGTCGACGTCCTGCCCTGTTTCCACTACACGCCGCCCACCCTCGGCATCGCGCCGAACATCTGCTCGCCACCACGCGACCCCAAGCAGTACGCGGACTTCCTCGACGTCTTCATCACGCGGTTCGGCGAGCACTTCGACTGGGTCGAGCTGTGGAACAAGCCGAAGAACCCGCTCGAGTGGGACACTACCCTCGACCCGAACTGGCTGATCTTCTGCGAGATGGTGGGAGGCGCCGCGCACTGGGCGCAAAAGCGCGGCAAGAAAACCGTGCTCGGCGCAAGCGGCCCAATGGACGCGCAATGGGTGCGCCTGATGTGTGACCGCGGGGTGCTCCAATATATAGATGCAGTGGGCATCCACGGGTTTCCCGGCACGTTCGAGTTCTGGTGGGACGGCTGGAACGCCAAGATCGCGCGCGTCCGCAACGTCCTCCTCCAGCACGGCTCAAAGGCGGAGATCTGGATCACCGAGACCGGCTACTCGACGTGGCGCCACGATGAGCGCGCGCAGATCGCCGCCTTCGCGAACGTCATGGCCGCGCCTGCCGAGCGTGTCTACTGGTATGCGGCGCACGACATCGAGCCCGCCCAGGCAATCGACGCCGTCTATGCTGACGAACGTGAGTTCCACTTCGGTCTGCGTCACGCCGATGGCTCGGAGAAGCTGTTGATGCGTCTGCTGCGCCAGGGCGGCGTTGATGCAGTCGACAATCTCCCGTGGGCGCCAGCCGCTGCGACGAAGCCGCGCGCGCGCAAGAGCCGCAAACCGCCCGTGATGATCACCGGCGGCTCGGGCTTCCTCGGCTGCAACCTGGCGCACCGCTTCTGCTCCGACGGCCAACCGGTCCTCCTCTACGACAACCTTTCGCGCGCGGGCGTGGAGCAAAACGCCGCCTGGCTCCGCGAAACGCACGGAGATCTCGTGCAGGTCCAGGTCGCCGACATCCGCGACGCCCAGGCGCTCGGGGACGCGGCGCAGCGTTCATGCGCCGTCTACCACCTCGCGGCGCAAGTCGCGGTCACGAGCAGTCTCACCGGCCCTATAAACGACTTCGAAATCAACGCGCGCGGCACGTTAAACCTCCTCGAAGCACTGCGCGGCATGAGCAATCCGCCGCCCATCGTTTTTACGTCGACGAACAAGGTCTACGGCAGCCTCGACGACGTCGCTCTACGGCTGAACAAGCACCGCTACGAACCTGACGACGAGCAGATCCGGGCGAACGGCATCGGCGAAAACCAGCCGCTCGATTTCTACAGCCCATACGGCTGCTCGAAAGGCGCCGCCGATCAATACATCCTCGATTACGCACGAACCTTCGGGCTGCCTGCGGTCGTCTTCCGGATGAGCTGCATTTACGGCCCGCACCAGTTCGGCACCGAAGACCAGGGCTGGGTCGCACACTTCCTCATCCAGGCGATGAACAAGCGGCCGATCACCCTCTACGGCGACGGCAAACAGGTGCGCGACGTTCTCTTTGTGGAAGACCTCGTCGACGCGCTGCTGCTCGCGCGCAAAAACATCCGCACGCTTTCCGGTCAGGTGTTCAACCTCGGCGGCGGCGCGCAAAACACGACGAGCTTGCTCGAGTTGCTCGATGTCATCGGTGAGCTCGACGGCAAGAAGCCGCGCGTTTCATGGGGCAATTGGCGCCCGGGCGATCAGCGCTACTACGTCAGCAACTTCTCGAAGTTCCAAACGGCGACGGGCTGGAAGCCGAAGGTCGGGATGCGCGAAGGCGTCGGGCGGTTGCACGCGTGGCTGCGCGAATTCCGCGCCGCAGCCGCCGCGCGCGAATCCCTCGCCACCGCGTAATGGCGGCCACCCCTGTAGCAGCGGCCCTGCGGGCCGCTCCGGCGCGCTCGCATCCAGCGAGAATGCGCGCGGCAGTGATCGCCGAGCCGCGCCGCGTCGAAGTGCAGGAGGTGGCAACGCCAACACCCGCAGCCGATCAGGTCCTCGTCCGGCT
>DATHXZ010000549.1:0-2430 GCA_035459405.1 Chthoniobacterales bacterium | reverse complement strand
TCATCGCTTTGAGGTTCGCCCTGATGTTGCTCACCGGCAGGCCGCGCAGGCCGTCGTTGCCCCCGAGCTCCAGCACGGGCACGTCGACTTTGCGCTGCAGGAGCCAGTCGAGCCGGCGCAGACCCCCGGCAGTCGTATCGCCGCCGACGCCTGCATTCACCACCTCGAACGGCAGCCCGCGTTCACGGATCTTGTCGCCGACCAGCGCGGGAAACGCCTGCTGCGGCTTCACCCCAGAGCCGGCGCTCAGGCTGTCGCCGAGGAAGACGATCGTCTTCTTCTCCGCGGCGGGACCCTGTTGCGCGACGGCTGTCGCGGAGACCAGCAGCGGCATCAGTGTGCGGTAAATCAGTGGCATCAATTTCCCCATGCGCGGCGAATCATGTTCGCGTAAGCAAGACGCGCCGCGCGCTCCGTCAATGTCCGCAATCCCGATCCTGAAAGTCCAGCAGCTCACCAAGAGCTATACGACCGGCGCTGGCCAACTGACGGTGCTAAAGAACATTTCGTTCGAGCTTCCGCAGGGCTCCACCTGCGCGATTCTCGGCCCTTCCGGCAGCGGCAAGACCACACTGCTCGGCCTCTGCGCCGGACTCGACCGGCCTACGTCCGGCTCGGTCTTGTTAAATGGTGAGCCGCTCGCCGATCTCAGCGAGGATGAACGTGCGCTCGTCCGCAACGAGCACGTCGGGTTCGTGTTCCAAAATTTTCAGCTGATCCCGACGCTCACCGCGCTCGAAAATGTCACCGTCCCGATGGAACTGCGTGGCGATCGGACCGCGCGGGCGCTTGGACTGGAGCTGCTCCGCCGTGTCGGCCTCGGCGAACGCGTCGAGCATTACCCGACACAACTCTCCGGGGGCGAACAACAGCGCGTCGCCCTCGCGCGTGCGTTCATCAACCGGCCGAAAATCCTGTTCGCTGACGAGCCGACCGGAAATCTCGATGCCGAAACGAGCAGCGGAATCATCGACATCATGCTCGAGCTGAATCGGAGCGCGGGCACCGCGCTCGTCCTCGTCACGCATGATCCGGACGTGGCGTCGTTGACCGAGCGCACCATCCGGTTGCGCAGCGGCGAGGCAGTCTGATGCATCCTTCATTCATCTGGAAGATGGCGTGGCGGGACAGCCGCTCGAGTCGGCGTCGCCTCTTGGTTTTCTCAATCTCGATCACGCTCGGCATTGCCGCGCTCGTCAGCATCGGTTCATTTCGCGCGAGCTTGTCGCAGGCGATTGACGACCAGGCGCGGACACTCATCGGAGCCGACTTGATCGTCGAAGCATCGCGCCCCTTCCGTGCGGAGGAGGAAGCTCTCTTGCGCTCGTTAGGCTCGCCGCAGGCGCGGGAAGTGCGTTTCACGACGATGGCAATCTTCCCGGCCAGCGGCGGCACACGGCTGATCAACGTCCGCGCGCTCGGCGGAAGTTTCCCGTTCTACGGCCCGATGGAGACGGAGCCCGCCTCGGCCGCGACCGACTTCCGCGACGGCGCGCGCGCGGTGCTCGAAGAAAGCCTGCTGATTCAGTTCGGCGCACGGCAGGGCGATCGTGTGAAGATTGGCGAGATGGAGTTCACAATTGCGGGCGCGCTGAAGAAGATGCCGGGTGAAGCTTCCGCGGCCGGTTCGTTCGCGCCGCGGGTTTACATTCCACTGCAGAATCTGGCGGAGACGAAGTTGCTGCAGGCCGGCAGCATCGCGCGCTACCGGAACTACGTGCGGTTCCCGCCCGGCACCGATGCGGAGAAGCGTGTCGAAGTGCTCGCGCCGCAGCTACAGCAGTTCGGTCTCGAATACGACACGGTGGCCAAGCGAAAGAAGGACCTCGGCACCGCGCTCGAGAATCTCTACCGCTTTCTCAATCTCGTCGGCTTTGTCTCGCTGTTGCTTGGCGCGGTCGGCGTGGCGAGTGCGATTCAGGCGCACCTGCAGCAGAAGCACAAGACCGGCGCGATCCTGCGCTGTCTCGGTGCATCTGGTCGCAGCACGGTTCTCGTCTATCTGCTGCAGGCAGCCGCGATGGGGCTGGTCGGAGCGGCGGCAGGCGCAGCGCTCGGAGTGCTCATGCAGCGCATCTTCCCCGCGGTCCTGAAAAGCTTTATCCCGCTTCCGATTTCAACTGCAATCGCGTGGGAGCCGATCGTGCGCGGTATGCTAATCGGCTTCGGCATCTGCGTTCTTTTTGCGCTCCCGGCGCTGCTGCGGTTTCGCCGGCTCTCGCCGTTGCTAATCCTGCGCGCGTCCGGCGATGTCGACACAACTCAGAAGCGCTTCGATCCGGTGGTCTGGCTCGTCTACTTCCTGATGGGGGCGAGCGTGACGGCATTTGCGATTTCACAAACCGACAACTGGCTGCGCGGCATCATCTTCGCCGCCGTGCTCGGCCTCTCGGTCAGCATCTTCGCCGGAATGGCGAAGCTGCTCATCGT
>DATHXZ010000548.1:0-2724 GCA_035459405.1 Chthoniobacterales bacterium | reverse complement strand
TGGCGCCGGCTCCTCGGTGCGGCTGAAGTTTCGCTTCACGCCGTACTCGCGAAGTGACGGTAGGGACGCCGCGCTGCGGCGTCCGGGCGGCGTGGCTGGGTCCGTGGTGTTTCGCACGTCAGTCGCTTCTGCCACGCGCTTTGGACGCCGCGGCGCGGCGTCCCTACCACTGAACTGCTCCGGCAGTTTCTGCTTCGTCCTGAGAACCGGTGCGAAGAGGTCGCCGAGCTGCTTCAATCGTGCGAGCGCCTCGGTCGGTGAGAAGTAGAGCGCATCGATGTTCTTCTTTCGGCACGCCTGCCGCAGCTCGTCCCACTCGACCGGCAGCGACACGAACGGCCGCTCGCGTTTCGCGCGCAGTGAGTAGACGCCGACTGTTGTCTTGTGATCGGCGTTCTGACTCCAATCGATGAAGACCTTGTTGTGGCGAAGGCTCTTCGCCATCTCGGAGACGATCAGCTTCGGATGCTGTCCCTCGAGCATCTGCGCGACCGCCCGCGCGAATGGCTGCGTCGATCCGTAGGTGATCGGCGTGTTCAGCGGCACGTAGACCTGCAGGCCTTTCGAGCCGGAGACTTTTACCCACGACTTGAGCTGCAGTTGCGCGAGCAAATCGCGAAGCAGGAATGCGACTTCTGCGCAGCTGAGAATGTCCGCGCCGTCGCCCGGATCGAGATCGAAGACGATCCACGTCGGCCTCTCGATCTCCGGCGCGCGGTGCAGAAACGGATGCAGCTCGATGCTGCCGATGTTCGCGCACCAGCCGAGGGTCGTGACATCGTTGATCATGATGTAGCCGATGTCGGGTCCGCCTTCACGCCGCGGCACTGGCGTCGTCTGCACCCACTCGGGCGTGAAGCCGGGTGCGTCCTTCTCGTAGAAGAACTCGCCGTGCACGCCCGCCGGGTAGCGCTTCAACGTCACCGGCCGTTTGGTGAAATGCGGCAGCAGCCAGCGCGAGACGTTCACGTAATACTAGATCACCTGCGCCTTCGTGAACCGGCCGGCAGGGTAGAGCACGCGGTCCGGGTTCGTGATCACGAGCTCGGGACGGCGCGTCGCGCGTTTCGCTGGCATTTAGAAGGTATTCGCGCCGCCGAGCTGTCGCGATGGTAGGGACGGCGCGCTGCGCCGTCCAGCCGGCGTGGCTACGTCGCTCGTGCGGCAGTCGCTAATCCACGAGCCACGCGCTTCGGTCGCCGCAGCGCGGCGTCCTTACCTTGACGCGACTCGCATGCCCTACTACATCCTGCGCCGTGAACTCAGAGCCGTCTGGCGCGGGCGCACGCAAGGTGTCGTTGCTGACCGCGACCTCGATCGTTGTCGCGAACATGATCGGCACGGGCATCTTCACCAGCCTCGGCTTTCAGGTTGGGGATCTGCCGAGTGGCTTCACGATCGTCACATTGTGGGCGGTGGGCGGGCTCTGCGCGATGTGCGGCGCCCTTTCATATGCCGAACTTGGAGCCGCCCTGCCGCGTTCCGGCGGCGAGTACAACTTCCTCCGCGAGATCTATCATCCGGCGATCGGATTCCTCGCCGGTTGGGTGTCGGCGACTGTTGGATTTGCGGCGCCAGTCGCGATCGCGGCGATGCCGTTCGGCACGTATCTGGCCGAGTTCGTTCCGGGAACGAACCCGCTCATCTGGGCGCTCGCGGTCGTCTGGATCACAACGGCCGTGCTGTTGTTCGACCTGCGGCTTGGGAGTCTGTTTCAGGTCGGCTCCACGCTGTTGAAGGTCGCGCTGGTCGTCGTCATGATCGCGGCCGGCTTCTACGTCGCCGGCACGCAGCCGATCACGTTTTTGCCGGTGCCGGGCGATGGCTCGTTGATCATCAGTGCGCCGTTCGCGGTCAGCCTCTACTGGGTCATGTTCGCCTACTCGGGCTGGAACGCCTCCACATATATCGCGAGCGAAGTGCGGAATCCGACGCGCAATATCCCGCTGTCGTTAGGCATCGGCACGTTGCTCGTCACCCTCCTCTACATCGGTGTGAACGCCGCGTTCATGCGCACCACGCCGATCCCGGAGATGGTCGGCAAACAACAGGTCGCGCTCGTCGCGGGCACGCACATTTTCGGCGAAGCCGGCGGCAGGGTGATGGCGTTGTTCATCTGCCTGGGCCTTATCTCCACCGTCAGCGCGATGATGTGGATCGGCCCGCGCGTGACGGTCGCGATGGGCGAAGACCTCCGCATGCTGAGCTGGCTCGCACGCAAAAATAGCCGCGGGATTCCGGTGAATGCAACCCTGACGCAGTTCGTCGTAGTGAACGTGATGCTGCTGACCGCGACGTTCCAGACCGTGGTGAATTACGTGCAGTTCGCGCTCACGCTCTGCACCACGCTTGCGGTCGCCGGCGTGTTCGTCTTGCGCTGGCGCCGCCCTGATCTGCCCCGACCGTATAAAGTGTGGGGGTATCCGATTACGCCGCTGATATTTCTAACAATCGAAGGCTGGATGATGTCGAACCTGCTCACCAATGCATCCACGCGCACGCCATCGCTCCTCGGACTCGGCACGGCGTTGCTCGGCCTCGTGATCTACTTCCTGTCGCCGAAAACGGCGCCCGTTCCCGCTCGCTCCACTTGATGAAAATTCGACTGCTCGCCGCGCTCCTGTTCTGCAGCACCGTGTCCGCGTTCGCGCAGGTCCAGGTCACGGTCGACGAGACGGCGCGTTTCCTCGCCGGCCTGCCGGTGAATGGCCCGCTCGCGCCACT
>DATHXZ010000547.1:0-2715 GCA_035459405.1 Chthoniobacterales bacterium | reverse complement strand
ATCGGTGACGCCTTACGTTAACCGCATCACCGACGCGGTCGGAAATATCACCGTCGGCACCGGCCCTGGAACATTCGAGCCCGGCGGCTTTATCCCTGCTGGTGGCGTGTTGCGGCAGCGGCAAAACGTCGACCTTGTTGTCGCGCCCGGAATTGAAGCACGCGGTTCGTGGCAGATCGTTCCGGCGGTGTCGTTCAGTGTCGGCTACTTGTTCACGCAGCCGACGATCGAGAAAGCATCCGATGCCGCGCTCGAAGGCAAGCTGCTCGCGCAAACACCGCAACACGCCGTCACGAGTGAGCTGGAATGGAAGCCAGCGCCGCAATGGCATTTCACGGCCCAAATGCGTCACAGCGGGCGGCAGTTTGAGGACGATCAGAACACACGCGCGCTCGCTGCGTTCACGACCTTCGATGCGGCGACAGGTTACGATTTCTCCCCCCGCGGTTCGGTCATGATCCGCATCGAGAACATCTTCGACGCTGAGATCGAGACCGGCCGATCAGCCGCTGGGTTGCTCTCGATCGGCGCGCCGCGGCAAATCAGCGCGCAGCTCAGTTGGCGACTTTGACCGATCCGTATTTCTCGACAGATGCGGAGGAAAGGCCAACCATGCACTACCGCACGGGACGCAGCAGCCATGCGCGATGAACCGAACGCGGCTGTCGACGTGGGAAACGCCTGCCGCTGTTTGCGCCACCATCTCTCCACGCTAAAAGCGCCACGTCGCGCTTAGCCGCAGCGCGCGTGGTTCAGCGGCCCGCAAATGAACGTCCTCTACGCCTTCTGCAGATTCTCCAGGTATCCGTGACGGTAGCGGTATTCGATGTCGTTATCTCTCGCGTTGAAGACGTTCAACACCTGCACTGCGATCTCGACCTCCGGGTTTTTGAAGCGATAGCCGATTCGCGCATTGAAGATCAGCGAGTCACGCGATTCGACGCTGCCGTCCTCGGTCAACGGCCGCGAGCTGAAGTAGCGGCCGCGCAGGCTGGCGAAAATCCCACTTGGCAGGTCGAGCGAAACTCCTGTCGCAAGCGAGAGGGGGATCGCGCCAGGTATCTTGTCTCCTTCCGCACCTGCATCGGTGAAACGCCCGCGCGCCAGAGCGACGTCGGCGTCCAGCGTCAGCCACTCCACCGGACGGTAGAAGTTGTTGAATTCAATGCCGTAACGCTCACTCGCTCCGCTGGGTTCGACGGCGCCGGCGTCTCCGACGAACACCAGCTCGGAATCTGACTGGAGATAGAAGAACGCGACGGAGCTGACCAGTCCCGGGACGAACGAAGTGCGAACTCCGAGTTCACCGCCACGTGAGGGAACAAGCGCGTCAGCCGGCGGGCTCGCCTCGCCTGTCGCGGGGTCGATGCCTCCGATCACGCCGCGTGCATCGTTACTGTGGAAACCGGAGCCGGCACTCAGGTAGATCTCGGTCTTCGCGAAAGGGCCGAGAATCAGGCTCAGCTTCGGGCTGACAATCCCGGCGGTTGTCGCGCCCGAGGAACCGGGGTCCACGTGATTATCGACGTCAAAGTAGTAGCCATCGCCGCGCAGCCCAACGATCGACCTGAACCACCTCGTCCAAAACACTTCCGCCTGGGCATACAGACCCGCGCTCGACTCAAGCACGTCGTCTTCGCGGATGGTTGATAAAATCTGCCTCGCTCGCGTCACAGTGTCTCGTCTCTGCGGCGGAGTTGCAGGGTTTGCTTCGCCATCCGAACGCAGCACCAGCGATTGGGCGATGAGGCCACGGTAGTAATCGTTCTCGCCGTACTCGGCGGTGACGATGTCTCGCGGCAGCGTCTTGTAGAACCTGAACTCTGCTGCGCCTGCCCCGGAGAAATCACCGATCGCAGGAAAGTACGGACCTTTGAAGAAGTCGATGCGCTCGACCAGTTCCGGGATGACAAAGTTCGGGTCTGCCCACCCCTGCCCGTGCGCATGTGTGCGCATGTTCACCGGCAAACCGTCAGCCGCGACGGAAAAATCGGTGGCGTGCTCAAGATTGAACCCGCGCAGGTATTACTGGTTCGCTTTCGCTTCGCCGCTGTGCTGCGTGGTGATCAGTCCAGGAACCACCTCCAGCAGCTCACCGCGCCGGAGAATCGGGCGCTGCTTCAGATCCGCGGCGCCGACTGTTCCTTGTGACGCGGTTGTGGCAATGCCGGTCAAATCATCAACCCGGCTAACGACTGTGATGCCTTCCGTATCTGCATCAGCCGCCGGGATCGATACTGCCTCCTGGGCAGCGGCTGCGCGGAGCAGCGCGAAAGCGAACGCGACGTAGAAAATGGGTTTCGGCGTTCCCCGCTTCATGTGCCGCATTATTCGATAGTGGTGACCGTCCAGATGCGGGGCGCTACGCCCGGACGGGATCGATCGCCGCGAGTCGTAAGTTGTCGCCGATTTGCGAATGTGCGGGCATCCAAGTGTGGAAGACCAGCGTAGTAGGGTTGTGATCGCGCGTCATCATTGATGAAGAGGCTGCCGTATGCCTCGGTCCTACTTGCCCTGACGATCTCTGTCGGCGCTGCGGGCGCGCTGTGGAAAGCACGATCCACAACTCAGCCATTGGGTGCGACAAGCCGTAGCAACGACACACGGCCTAGCGCGGCAGCAGATCCGCTGAAGATCGTTCTCACGCCGCTCGGCGGCGACACGAAACTCGATGGACAGATCGCCGACTTGCAGCGCCGGATCGCTGAAGCGCCG
>DATHXZ010000546.1:0-5498 GCA_035459405.1 Chthoniobacterales bacterium | reverse complement strand
CCGCCTCGACTTTGCCGAACCGGATCCGGTCGCCACCGCGTAACGTCACGCTTGTGACAAGCTCACCGTTGACGCGTGTGCCGTTGGTCGAATTCAGATCCGTGACCTCGTATTCCCCGCCGACCTGCTCCAGCTGCGCGTGCCGCCCGGAGACCGAGGAATCCTCGAGCTGCATCGTATTTTCCGGGGCGCGACCGATCGTCGTGATCGTCTCCGTGAGCTCATGAGGAACGCCGCCGCTCGGGGTCTTGATTACCAATCGCGCCATGCTGGTTCCGTAGCAGAACGGGCCAGAAACGGCAACGTCGCTGCACACCCCGCTGTCGATTGACCGGCCTATGCCGCACCCCCATAGTGCAGCGCTTCATGTCCATCGAGCTGACACGCAATTTCTGCATCATTGCGCACATCGATCACGGCAAGACGACATTGTCGGATCGCCTGCTCGATCGCACCGGCACGATCCAGAAGCGCGAACAACAGGATCAGCTCCTCGATTCGATGGACCTCGAGCGCGAGCGCGGGATCACGATCAAGGCGCATCCCGTGGCGATGCGTTACACCGCGCGCAACGGCAAAACCTATCGACTAAATCTTTCCGACACGCCCGGGCACGTTGATTTCGCCTATGAAGTGTCTCGGTCCCTGGCGGCGTGCGAAGGTGCGCTCCTGATCGTCGACGCCGCGCAAGGCGTGGAGGCGCAAACCGTCGCGAACGTGCATCTCGCGCACAAACAGGGGCTGACGATTGTTCCGGTGATCAATAAGATCGATCTGCCGAACGCAGATATCCCGGCAGTGCACCGTCAGATCGAAGACATCCTCCAGATCCCGGCCGAGGAAGCGATCGATTGCAGCGCCAAGATGGGGATCGGGATCGAGGAGATCCTGGAAGCTATCGTCCACCGCATCCCGCCGCCGAAACAGCCGGCGGACGACATACTGCGCGCGCTGGTCTTCGACTCGGTGTTCGACGTGTATCGCGGCGTGGTCGCTTACGTGCGCGTTTTCTCCGGCAGCATTCAGCCTGATCAGCAGGTGCGGATGATGAACAACGATTCGCGCTACGAGGTGAAGGAGGTCGGTGTGTTCACGCCCAAGATGTTGGCCCAGCCGAAGCTCGTTGCGGGGGACGTCGGCTACTTCATCGCCAACATCAAATCGACTGCCGACATCAAGATCGGCGACACCATCACCGACCAGCGCAATCCGGCGAAAGAACCGCTGCCGGGCTTCCAGGAAATCCACCCGATGGTGTTCAGCGGGATTTATCCCATCAACACCGCGGATTTCGAGCACCTGAAAACCGCGATCGGCAAGCTGCGTTTGAATGACGCCGCCTTCATCTATCAACCGGAAAGCTCGGTCGCGCTCGGCTTCGGGTTTCGCTGCGGCTTCCTCGGGTTGCTGCACATGGAGATCATCCAGGAGCGGCTCCGGCGCGAGTATGACATGGATATCATCGCCACGTCGCCGAGCGTCATTTACGAAATCCAGACCACGCGCGACGAGACGATGCTGGTGGACAACCCTGCCCACCTTCCCGATCCCAGCATCATCGACGAAATCCGCGAGCCAATTGTCAAAGCGTACGTGCTTTGCCCTAACGAGAACATCGGCGATCTCCTCCAGCTCATCATGGAGAAGCGCGGCACGATGGATCACACCGAAACACTCGACACCCGCCGCGTGATGCTGCATTGCGAGCTGCCGCTCAATGAAATCCTCGTCGACTTCAACGACAAGATTAAGAGCATCACTCGCGGCTACGGCTCGATGGATTACGAGCACGCCGGCTATCGCGCCGCGAAGCTGGTGAAGCTCGACATCCTCGTGAACGGCGAGCCGGTCGACGCGTTCTCGACCATCGTCCACCGCGACCGCGCCGAGGGCCGCGGCCGGCAACTTGCGGCGAAGTTGAAGGAAGTGATTCCGACGCAGCTCTACCAGGTCGCGATCCAGGCGGCGATCGGCGGAAAAATCATCGCCCGTGAGAGTGTCTCCGCGATGCGCAAAGATGTGACCGCAAAGTGCTACGGCGGCGATATCACGCGAAAGCGCAAGCTGCTGGAGAAGCAGAAGGAAGGCAAAAAGCGCATGAAGAGCATCGGGAAAATCAACATCCCGCAGGAAGCTTTCATCCAGGTCCTGAAGACGCAGTAAGGCGGGCATGTTCACTCCGCGTTACGTCAAACACAGCAAGCTGCTCCTGCGGCATGCGCAGAAGTATCTGCGCTACAAAAAAGATGTGCTCAGCGAGGCCGATCACGCCGACGTCACCGCAGCAATCACGTCGCTTGGCTTAGCCCTGCGCGAGCGCAACGGCGACCGGATCAAGTCTGAAGCGGAAGCGCTCGATGGGAAACTGCACAAGCTGACGCCAGTCACGTGGGAAGCGCACTGGCGCGAGAACTGCGAAGTGATCCTCGTCGCGATCATCGTCGCCGTCGGCATTCGCTCTTACTTCCTGCAGCCGTTCAAAATCCCGACCGGCTCGATGCAGCCGACGCTCAACGGCATCATCGGCCACCCCAGCAACGAGGCGGCCCCGAACTTCGTCCGGCAGGTCGCCGAATTTTTCGTCCTCGGCCGCAACTACATCAATGTGGTGTCGAAAGAAGACGACCGCGTCGAGCAGGTCGTGCCGCAGAAATTCGGGTTCTTCTTCATGTTCTCGCGCGTGATCTGTCAGCGGCAGAAATTCCTCGTCTACGCACCGCCCGAGACGTTGAAGCAGGACTTCCGCATTGTGCCGGGGGCGGTTTACAGACGCGGTGACGTGATCGCGCGCGGCGCTGTCGACACAGGCGACCAGGTTTTCGTCGACAAATTCAGCTACAACTTCGTGAAGCCGCGGCGTGGCGACGTGTTCGTTTTCCGCACGGACGAAATCCTCGGCATCCCGGGCGATCCGATCACGGGCGCACCGTTCTACATCAAGCGGCTGACCGGCGTCCCCGGCGACACAATGCGGATCGACCCGCCGCAGTTGCAGATCAACGGCCAGCGCGCGCAGGGCGTCGGCTTCGACCAGGTGATGTCGTTGCAGAACGGCTATCGCGGCTATGCCAACGGGCGCGACTATCTTGGGGATCCGAGCAAAACGTTCGTCGTTCCCGATGGGCAATACTTCGCCATGGGCGACAACAGCTACAACAGTTACGACAGTCGCTGGTGGGGTCCGGTGCCCGAGGAGAACGTCGTCGGCCGCGGGCTATTCGTGTACTGGCCATTCAATCGCCACTGGGGCTTGATCCGCTAGCGAACGGAATCACCACAAAGGTAGCAGAGGACGAAACTTTGATTTCTCTGTGTCCTGTGTGCCCCGTTTGGTGAGTCTCGAATCTTTGTATCTCGATGTTTGAGACGGTGCCGCGCTGGGTTCCGCTCCTCGGACTCGTCGGCGGTTACGCGCTGGTGATGCTGTTCAACCCGATCCATCTCGCGCTGCGGGATGGCTTCCGGTGCATCATGCGGTTCAAACGCATTTGGCTGACGTTTGCGCTGCTTGGGTTTGCCTATTCGGTCTTCCAGTTCACAACCTTTACGCCGGTTCGCGCGTCCGAGCTCGATCCGGCCCAGCTCGCGACAGTCCGCACATGGAACTGGCCGCGCCTTGCGGAAGTCTGGCGCGACACACTCCTGCCGACGCTGGAAAGTGTGGCTGGGATCTTCGACAGCGCGACGACCACGTATCCCCTTTCCGTGGCCGCGGCCGTGCTATTGCTGTGCAATTGGCGCGGCCTGCACGGCACGCTGTTCAAGGCGTTGCGAAAGCGATTCCGGCTCTGGGGTTATGTTGTCTACCTCGGTCTCGTGCTGAGCGCGCTCGCATCGCTCTGCAAGCCGATCATCTTCTGGCGCCTCCCGACTTGGAGCAACATCCTGCCACAAGCCGGCCTGCTACAGATTTCCGCGTCGGTGGACACGGTCGCGTTCATCTTCGAATACCTCTTCGGCGTCTACATCCAGGTCTATCTCATCACCGTCTGCCTCGCCTGGATCAAGGGCCTCAGTTTCACCGAGGAAGCGCTCTTTCAATTCGCGGTGCGCCGGTTCAGTTACGTACTGAAATGGGCGGGGATCGTCGTGCTGGTCAGCACGGCGATCGTGCGGCTGCCGCTGCTGCTCGCGTACTTCATCAACGTCCCCGACGTGCTCGACTATCTCCCGCTGCAGCGCATCGTGATGAGCGGGTTGATCATCCTCTTCTGCTCCGTCCAGATCTCGCTCGTGCTGCACAATGAAAGCCTGCGGGAAGCGATCTACGCTCATCGCTTGTTCATCCAGCGCAACGCGGTGCGCTTCGGGTGGTTCGTCCTGGTCTGCGCGTTGCATTTTTTCTTTCTCACCGCCGCGGATGCAATCGTGCGCAGTGCGATCGCCGATCGACCGGCCGGCATGATTATTTGGAAGACGATCTACGTTCTCGCTCGCGGGCTCATGACGGGCTGGCTGCTCGCGTCCTGGGTGTGTCTGTTCCGCCAGTGCGAGACGGGGCGGGTCGACCAGGAAAGCTGGATCAGGTACTGAGAACTGCATCGACGTGGATGCGCAAAAGATCACGCGAGAGAGCAAGTCAAACCTCGCTCTCGCCTTTGTCTCGTTAGGCGCGGAACGGCGGCGGGATATCACCACGTTCTACGCGTTCTGCCGCGTCATCGACGACATCGCCGATTCGGCTGAGGTGAGCGTCGCCGTCAAAGGCGATAGGCTGACCGCATGGCGCAGCTGGTTGCGTGCGGAACGAGCTGACGAACCCGAGCTCGCAGCCGAGATGCGCGCGCTGCTCGCGAAGTATCACCTCAAGCCGGAGATGCTCGAGGAAATCATCGCGGGCGTGGAGATGGACCTGAGCATTTCGAGCTACGCGAGTTTCCAAGATCTGCGCCTTTACTGCTACCGCGTCGCAAGTGCCGTCGGGCTGGTGAGCATCGAGATCTTCGGGTACCACAATCTGCAGTGTCGCGAGTACGCGGTTGAGCTTGGTCTCGCATTGCAGACCACCAACATCATTCGCGATGTCGGCAAAGATCTGCTGAGCGGCCGCATCTACCTGCCGCAGGATGAGCTCGCGCGCTTCGGTTATTCGGAAGCAGACCTGCTGGCGCGCACGTACGACGCGCACTTCGTCGCGCTGATGCAATTTCAAGCGCAGCGCTCCCACGCGTTTTATGCGACCGCGAAGGCGCTTCTCCCCGCGGAAGATCGGCGGACAATGGTCGCCGCGGAGATCATGGGCGCAGTGTACCGCGACCTGCTCCGGCGCATCGAGCGCGATCGCTTTCGCGTCTTCGAGAAGGAGTACCGCCTCGGCCGGTTGCAGAAAGCGCTGCATGTCGCCACGCAACTGTTGCGCTGCCGTTGAGTTGAATACCGGACGGCTGGTGCCGTCCATTCGTTGCAGATGTTGATCGGCGACCAGCCGCATGCGGCGCGGAAGCCGATTCACTGTCGAAGGACAAATATTATGAAGATGAAATCTTTAGCAGCTGTAG
>DATHXZ010000545.1:0-4507 GCA_035459405.1 Chthoniobacterales bacterium | reverse complement strand
GAGGGCCACGGCATCTCGGAAGGCTGGCACGCGCTCGATATCGGCCACGCGACGATTGCGCTCTACGAGGACGAGATTGCACGAGCGAAGACGGTCCTATGGAACGGGCCGGTCGGCGTGTTTGAGATTCCCGATTTTGCGGAAGGCACGATCGCGATCGCCGAAGCCGTCGCGAAGGCGAACGCCACGACGATCATCGGCGGCGGGGATTCCGTGACCGCGGTGAAGCAAGCCGGCCTCGCCGACAAGATGACGTTTATCTCGACTGGCGGCGGCGCATCGCTCGAGTTGCTCGAAGGCAAGGAACTGCCGGGCGTCGCCGCGCTCACCGACAAGTAAACCAGACATCACCTGCACATGAGTTTCAGGAAGAAAATCGTTGCGGCTAATTGGAAGATGAACATCACGCAGGCGGAGGCGGCGAGCTTCGTCGAGACGCTGCTGCGCGATCTGACGGAGAAGTCCGACGTCGAAGTCGTCATCATTCCGCCCTTCACCGCGATCGCGAAGGTGACGGAAGCCCTTGGCGGGTCCGAGAACATCAAGGTCGGCGCGCAGAACATGTATTGGGAGAAAGGCGGCGCGTTCACGGGCGAGATCAGCGCGGCGATGCTGCGGGATTTATTCGTCCGCTACGTGGTGCTCGGACATAGCGAACGTCGTCAGCTGCTCGGCGAAACCGACGAGGTGGTGAATCGCAAGGTGCGCGCCGCGCACGAAGCATCGTTGCGGCCGATCGTCTGCATCGGCGAGACGCTTGAGCAGCGCGAGCGGGGCGAAGTGGAGAATGTTCTCGGCACGCAATTGCGCGGCAGCCTGGCAGGGCTCGGTGCGAAAGAGCTGAACGACACCGTCGTCGCCTACGAGCCGGTCTGGGCGATCGGCACCGGGAAGACAGCGACAGCCGAGCAGGCGCAGGAGGCGCATGCATTCGTGCGCCAGACGCTGACCGAGATTTCAGATGACGTCACTGCGAACAAGATCCGCATCCAATACGGCGGCAGCGTGAAGGCTGACAACGCGCGGACGCTGATGTCGCAGCCCGACATCGACGGCGCGCTCGTCGGCGGTGCGAGTCTGGACCCGCGCAGCTTCGCCGAAATCGTGCGCGGCGCGGAAGACAACGAGTAGCGGCGCTGGCTGCGCTTCCGCGCTTACGGTTCGCGCCGGTAGCCGCTCGGCGAGCTGTAGCCGGGGATGTTATCCCCGGCTGGTCTCGGCTCGAGTGCCCGGAACAAGCCGTGTACCTCGGCGTCGCGAGCGCCCGCAAGGTGTTAACAACGCGCCAGACCGGGCGAGGACAGCGTCCTCGGCTACAACGGCGATCGGAGACCGCCGGTGCTACGGCAGCTGGTAGATTTCCACCGAGGCGACACCGGTTGTTTGACCCGCGCCGCGCACGATCGCGGTATATGGACCGGCGTTGAGGGTGCGAATGAGCGCTGCTTCCCTCGAGTTCCTTGGCGCCAGGCCGCTCTGCTGAATCTCGTCGGCCTGCGTACTCGTCTGCCAGTCGTTGTTCGATTGCAGCGAGTTGCCGTTGCCGTCGACCAATTCGAGCCGCGGATCGCTGAGCGTTCCCGTCACGCCGGCGCTCGCGAGCGACGGTCCGAGTGCACGAACCAGGATGCGTTTGCCCTCGGTGCCGCCGAGGAAGAATCCGCCGATCATCACGCGCTCGTTATCGTTCCCGACCCGACCGCGCGTCGCGATGTTTAGCAGCGTCGAGCCAGGGCCGGCGTCGAGGTCGTATACTTCAACGAGAGCGATGCCGTTGGTGTTGCCCGCTCCGCGGACGATCGCTGTATAGCCGATGCCTGTGTTATTGGACGGGAGCGTCGCCAGGATTGCGCATTCGCGCGTGGAGGTCGGCGCGATGCCGGTATCGATGATCGCTTGTTTGTTTGCGTCGGCCCAGCTGTCGTTCGCTGCGATCAAATTGTTGGCGCTGTCATAGAGCTCGAGCTGCGGATCGGCGAGGACGCCTTCGATCCCGCGGGCGCTGAGGGACGGCCCGATCGCGCGCACCATCACGCGCTTCGGTGCATCGCCGCGCATGATGAATCCGCCGATCAGCACTTCGTCCGCGGTCCGGACCTGCAAGCGGGTGGAGATATTCACCAGGCGGCCGGGAGCATTGATCACCTCTACATCGAACGTATCCGAGACTGTCGCGCCATCGATGTCGGTTCCGGTGACGGTCACCTGGGTGGTGCCGTTGGCTTTGCCGCTCACGACTAAGTTCGTGTCGCTGACTTTCACCTCGGCGATCGCCGAATTGTTGCTCGTCGCCGAGAAGGTCAACGGCGTCGGCACAGAGCCGTTTCGCTCAATCTGCGGAAAGGTGACCACGTTGGCAGGAGTCGCGAAATTCGGAGACGTGTAGTCACGCACCGGGAGCTGGTCGAAGGGCGAGCCAAAATTCACCGTCGGAAGGTTCGCGATCCGATCGGCGACATCCATCCCGTTGCCGATCACCCGTGCGAATACCGTGAATCCGCCATTTTGATGGTCAAGCCCGTTCGGTGGAGCGCCACCATTGTCCGCAAGGTTGATGAACCACTGACTCGTCGCGCTGTTCGGGTTGTCCCCAAGCTTCGCCATCGCGACGGTCGCACGTCTGTTCGAGATGCCCGGCTCGTTCTGGATCGGCGGAAATGCCGCCACTTGCGTCGGCTGGAGGCGGCCCGGCGTCGGGCTTGGGCTGGGGTTGACCGTCGCAATAAAGCCGCCGCCCTGTATGACAAAGGGCGTTGGCTGAACCACTGAGCGGTGGATGAAGCTCGCCGCCCGTTGCTGTGTAGTTGGATCGGTCACGAAGTAGCGCCCTTCATCGACGTAGCGCAGGAAGTTGTTTGTCGTGATCGGCTTTTGCCGATCGAATAAGGCAAAACCCATTGGACCAAAGACCGAGTTCATGCGCACAACCGGAGATCGATCGGCGTCCTGCACGACCGCGGTGAGATCGATGGTTCGCGCCGGCGCGCCTGCGTACACGGTGACGTTCCCAATTGGGCTGACGACGACCGGATTTTGGTTCTGCGCGGAGCCGTTGATCGCGAGTGCTGGCAGGAGAGCGGCGATGCAGAGGAAAATCCGATTCATAGAGTAAAACTGTTAGCGCACGGTCGTAAGAGCGCCAGCGGCAGTCTATTTCTTGATGTCGAGGTAGGTGCGCGCCAGCACCTTGCCGCTGTCGGGTTGCAGCTCCTCGATGCGCATCTGTTTCAGGAACCAGCGACCTTCGATTTGCTGCGCCGAGACAACGTCGAAACGCTTGGCCAGCTTGCCGTTCCAGTCGAAGCCGTGCAGCCGCAGCAACGCGCCGCCTTCCTGCGTCACCCAGACAAACACTTTTGAGTAGCGCGACTGCCGCGCGGGCGCAGTCATCTCGATCTTCCAGACGCGGCGAGTGTGGATGTAATCCTCGCCGAGCACGCGTGCGTCGGGCCAGTAGAGGAACTTGAGCGCGAGGTCTTCGTAGGTGATCGCGGTGCCGCGCACCTTCTGTTCCCATTCGCCGCCGCTGACGCGGTCGACGCCTTCACGCGTGATCTCTTCGAGGCGCGAGTCCGATTCGCCGATGCGCAGCTGCAGCGCTTCATCGGGGTTCGTGAATGAATATCGGATCACCGGGCCAGATTGGGTGAGACGAAACGGCACGACCGTGTCGTTCTCACGCAGCTGGCCCTGCACTTCGATCTGCTGCGCGCCCTGTTGCATGCGGACGCCGGCGAGGATGTCCTTCGCGGCCGGAGCTGCTGCGAAGAGCACCGCAGGATCGAGCGCGAGCACGAGCGCGAGCGCGATCACGACGAGGCGGCTGGCACGGTTAATCACTTGTTTCGCTTCGCGACGCTTCGTATCGTGGCCGCCCGATCGACGGTCGACTTCGGAACGATGGATCAGGCTCTTTTTCATCTTATCAACGAGCGATGGACGAGCCCCGCCCTGGACTTGTTCATGGCCGCGCTCAGCGACGTGCAGATCTGGAAGCCGTTTCTCGTCGCGATCGGGCTGTATGCGCTAATCTTTCTCGGATTCAAGGGGCGCGCCTTCGTTTTATGCATCGCGCTGACGCTGGCGTTATCTGAAGGCTTGATCGTGCGGACGCTGAAATCCACGATCGGGCGGCCACGGCCCAAGCAGGCGCAGACCGTCCGGCTCGTGCAACTGCAGAAAGCGACGCCGAAAATCCTGACGCTCTTCAAGCAGCCGCGCGTCCATTATTCGACGGAGAAGGATCGCCGCCCCGCTGGTGCCGGCTCGTCGTTCCCTTCCGGCCATGTGACGAACCAGTTCGTCGCCGCGACCTTCTGCACGATTTTCTTCCGCGGCTGGGGCTGGCTTTATTTCATGTTCGCGGCTGCGGTCGCTTATTCGCGGATCTACCTCGGCGCGCACTGGCCGAGTGATGTCGCTGCGACCGCGTTCATGGGAATCGGCGAAGCACTGCTGATGGCCGCATTGCTGGAGCGGGCCTGGCGGTGGGCCGGCACGCGCTGGG
>DATHXZ010000544.1:0-6070 GCA_035459405.1 Chthoniobacterales bacterium | reverse complement strand
GGCAGCGGTTACCAGGCGGCGATTCTGACCGAGTTCACGCCGGAGGTTTACACGATCGAGATCGTACAGCCGCTGCATCAGCAGGCGCGCGGCAGGTTGCAGAAATTTGGGCTCGGCGCGGATCGTGTGATCCAAGGCGACGGCTATTTCGGGCTCGAGAAAGCGGCACCGTTCGACGGCATCATTGTCACGGCCGCTGCCGATCACATCCCGCCGCCGCTGATTCAGCAGCTGAAACCCGGCGGGCGAATGATCATCCCGATCGGCCCGGTGCATGCGACGCAGCGGCTCGTGGTGGTGGAGAAAGACGCGAGCGGCAAAGTGAAGTCGCGCAGCGTGCATCCGGTGAAATTCGTGCCGCTGACTGGCGGCCCTCGCGAACAGGAGAAGAAGTGAATAGTGATCGGCGCAAAGTGAGAAGTTGATGCGCGTTTCGCGCGTGCTCATATCACCATTCACCTATCACCGATCACCAGCGGCATGACTTCCCGCCGCTGGGCTGCGGGGCTCCTCCTGATCTCCGTCGCGCTGCTCGGCTACGAATTGCTCCTCATGCGCCTGCTGGCGCTCGCGTACTGGGGGCACTTCGCCGGCATGGTGATCTCGACCGCGATGCTTGGGATCGCGAGTTCGGGATTATTTCTGTTCTATGCCCGGGATCGGGTTGAGCGGAACGCGGGCGGCGTGTTTGCCGTGAGCGCGGGCCTGTTTGGCATGGCCGCGCCGCTCGCGTTTCTTGCCTCACAGCGGCTGCCGTTCACGCCGTTTCTGCTGACGTGGTCCGCACGCGAATACGCATATCTCGGCGGCCGGTCGTTCCTGTTCTTTCTCGCGTTCTTCTTTGCCGGTGTTGCCATCGGTACGCCGTTTACCGCGCGCGTGCTGCCGATGGGGCGGCTCTATTTCTGGAACATGCTCGGGTCCGGGCTCGCCGCCCTACCGCTGCTGCTGGCGATGAACTTCGCTCATCCGATGCGGCTGCTGGTCTGCGTGGCAGCGGTCGGTATCGGGGCCGCAGTGGTCGGGACCCGCAGAGCATGGCAGCGGCTTGGCTGGATCTTAGCGGGTCTGGGTGTCGCGGCGGTGGTGATGCTGGCGCCGTTCCGGTACTCGGAATACAAGGATCTCTCACGCACGTTGCTCCTGCCGGACGCTCGGCTCATCGAAGAGCGTCACGGCTGGGACGGCATCGTGCAGGTGGTTGAGTCACCGCACACGCGCTACCTGCCGGGACTGTCGCTAAACTTCGCCGGCTCCCTGCCGCCATCCCAGCTCGTGTTCACCGACGCCGGAGCGATGACGCTCGTGCTGAATGCGACGGAGGCGCTCGCGCAGCCTGACTTCCTGCGCATGACGCCGGAGACGTTCTCGTTCACACTGATGAAGCCGCAGAGTCTGCTCCATCTCTATGGCGGAACGGCGGACTTGCTGCGCGCCCATGCGGCCGGCGTGCCGGCGATCACGATCGTGGACGATTCCCAGACGCGTGTCGCTGCTGTGCGGGAGTTGTTTCAACGACTCTCACCCGTGCCGCTGGCGGACCGGTTCGTGCGAGCCGATGCGAGGCAACTGCTCGAGCAAACGACCGGGCAGTTCGATGTCATAGCCGTTTCGCTGCTCGGCGGCCACGGCACCTCGACAGCCGGCGCGGCCTCCCTCGATCCATCATTCCTGCTGACGATCGACGGCTTCTCGCGCCTGTTTCAGCGGCTCACGCCGGGTGGTCACGCTGTGTTGAGCACCTGGGTGGAGAATCCTGCGCGCAGCGGCGTGCGGCTGATCTCGCTCTGGATCGAAACCTTGCGCCGCAACGGCGTCGCCCAGCCGTCGCAACATCTTATCGCGATGCGCAGTTGGTCGACGTTGTCGATCTTTGTCGCGCGCGAGCCGTTCGGGCCGGCAGCGATCGACGCGCTGCGGAAGTTCGCCGAGGAGAATTCGTATGATCTCGTCTGGTTCGAGGGAATCACTCCCGAAGAGACTAACCAAAACAATGTTATCCCGGAGGACCCATATTACACCGCGTTCGCCACGCTGCTTAGCCCCGACTCCGGCAACTTCATCGAGAACTCGCCGTTCGCCCTCACCGCTCCCGACACCAATCGCCCGTTCTTCAATCAATACTTCCGCTGGGCCGCGGTGCCGCAATGGGTTTCGACGATGGGGATGGGCTGGCTGCCGTTTGTGGAATGGGGATACATCCTGCACGTCGCGACGCTCGTGGTCGTGACGCTGCTCGGTGTGGTGCTGCTAATCGTGCCGTGCGTGGCGACGCGCGCACGCCCGAGTCTTCGCGCTGCAACGCTCTTCCTCGCGCTCGGCCTCGCCTACATGTTCGTGCAGATGTGGGCGATTTATAAGCTCACGCAGTTTGTCGCGCATCCGCTGCTCGCCGCGGCGCTCGTGCTGTCGGCAATGTTAGCTGCTTCCGGTGCGGGAGCGGTGTTTTTGACGCGCGAGGAGCGGCGTCGCCCGGCACTCACGGTGGCGATTGTCTGTGCTGCTCTTTTTGCAGCAGCGTTGTTGTTCCCGCTGCTAATGCGGTTGTTCTACCCGCAAGCGATCGGCGTCCGCGTCACGCTTGCTTTGTTTTGGCTGGCATTGCCCGCCTTCTTCATGGGCTTTCCATTTCCGTATTCCCTCAGTCGGCTGACAAGGCAGACGGACATCCCATGGGCGCTCGCGTTGAACGGATTCGGGTCCGTGCTCGGAAGCCTCCTCGCCACACTCGTCGCCGTCCACTTCGGTCTTCTTACGCTCGCAGCCGCCGCGATCGCGCTCTACGCCGTCGTCGCGCTGCTCACGCTCAGGCAAGTGGACGTGCAACGCTGACGGTTCGACGTTCCAGAACATGCAAAGCGGCTCTCTTCGCCTTTTCCGTTTCGCAGGGATCGACGTATTCCTGCATTTCTCCTGGTTCCTCCTCGCCGCGTGGCAGCTTACGTCGCGCTTCTACGGCTACAGCAGCCCGGTCTGGGCCGTCTACGAGTATCTGGTTCTGTTCGGGATCGTGCTCATGCATGAATTCGGCCACGCACTGGCGTGTCGGCAGGTCGGTGGTCATGCTGATCACATCGTGCTGTGGCCGTTCGGCGGAATTGCCTTCGTGCGTCCGCCAGCGCGTCCGGGCGCCGAGTTGTGGAGCATCGCCGCGGGTCCGCTGGTCAATGTCGTCCTCTTACCAGTGCTCATGCTTCTGCACGTCTTTGCTGTGCAAGCAGGGTGGCCGGACAGAATGCCGGACGTCTACCAGCTGATCCGGATGACGAACTACATCAACCTCGCGCTGCTGGTCTTCAACCTGTTACCGATTTATCCGCTCGACGGCGGCCAGATTCTGCGCGCACTCCTCTGGTACCCGCTTGGCAGAATTCGCAGCCTTCAGATCGCGGTGGTCGTCGGATTTTTTGGCGGCGGTCTGCTCGGTTTGTACGCGTTGTATGAGAGGTCGATTTGGCTCGGGGTCCTCGCGCTGTTTCTTCTCAGCCAGGCCGGCGCCGGTTGGCGTCACGCGCAAGCTCTGCGATTCGAAGCAGAAGAATCGAGACGCCTGGCTGAGGAACAACCCAAGCCGCCGGTGCTCTAGCCGCGCGGCTGTGCGGAAGTCCACGAGCCGACTTGCTCGACCAGTCGCTGTTTGAAATCGGCGCGGAAGGTGACTTCGTCGACGGCCTTCTCGACTTCCTTAACTGCATCCGGACGCAGCGATTCTTTCGCGTATGCCTTCAGCTCGTCGAGCCGTGCGGGGTCGGAGAAGAACGTAAACAAGCTCGGCGCGTAGCTCAGCGCACCGAGGGCGTCTGTTTTTGCTAGCAGCTGCTTCATGTTCGCCTTCGCGAATTGCCAAACGAGATCTGGATGGCCGCCGTCCCGCGCGACTTTCGGCACGAGGAAGGCCGCCCGACTGGATGGCAGCTCGTCGGTGAGCGCAATCTTTAGCGTCCGCTCTGCGAGCTTCGGATCGGCGGCGAAGGCGAGAGCGTCGTAGTAGTTCTGCTTTTCTTCGATGCTGGTGGTCTTGAGACCCGCTTCGTGAAGCTTCGTCCACGTTGCCTCGTCGGCGTAACGTCCAATCACACTCAGCACCGGCGCGCGTAGGTCCGGCGGAAGTGATTCCGGCTTCGCCAGAAATTTCTGGAACCGCTCCCGGCATCCTGCGGCGATCTCCTGGTCGCCAAAGCCGGCAAGCGCAGGGATGAGGCTCGCGCGGAGCGACGCGAGGCGCGGTTTCTCGCCGGGCTTCGGCTCCCAGCCGAGTTCATCGAAGCTCGGCCGGAGAATTGAGCGCGCGTATTGCTGGAATTGCTGCCGCTGCGGCTGGTCCGCAATCAGGCTGTTGATCGCGCCGAATGCCGTGATGATTTGCTCGCGCTCGGCGAGCTCAGTGCGGGTCGGGAGTTTCTCGACAACCTCAAGATAGTGCGACAAAGGCGCTCGCCTGGCCTGGACGAGCGCCCATGCGTCGCTGAGCAGATTCACGCGCTCGGGCGAGCTGAACTTCGGCAGCTCGGAAAGGATTAGCTGCCAAGACGCGTCATCGTACTGGACGCGGTAATTACCGGCGCCTTCGACGTTGAGCTTCAGCGCACGGTCTGTGGGAATGTTCGTCAGCTCGGCTGTTTTCGCCTCCATCAGGAAGCTGGCGGGCGCGCCTCCTCCCGACAGCGAATAGGTGAGGGGAATTTTCCACTCGAGCGGCTGTGCGTCGGGGTAGTTGATCGTGAAACGCTCCTGTGTGAGGGCGACTTTGCCGTCGGACCCGCGGGCCACCGTGACGATCGGGAACCCGGGTTGCTGCGTCCATCCGGCTGCAATTTCGACGACCGGTTTACCCGACGCTTCGCCGAGCGCCTTCCAGAGGTCGGCAGTGGTGGTGTTTGAGAACTTGTGGCGCCCCATGTAGTTCCGGATGCCTTCACGGAATGCTTCTTCGCCCAGGAAGCTCTCGAGCATGCGGATGAACGACTGGCCTTTCTTGTAGGTGATGTCATCGAAGGCGCTGTTCGCCTCGGCTTCCGTCGCGACTGGCTGCTGGATTGGGTGAGTGGTCGAGCGCGCGTCGCTCTCCATCGCTGTTTCTTTCGGGATGCCGCTGCGACGAGTGGGATTTCGCGGGACGTCTCGGGTGAGCCAGACTTCCCAATCCGGGTTGAACTTCTCCGTGCACTTGCTGCCCATCCACGAGGCGAACCCTTCGTTCAGCCAGAGATTGTCCCACCACGCCATCGTCACGAGGTTGCCGAACCACTGGTGCGCGATCTCGTGCGCGATCACTTCGTAGATGTTCTGCTTCGTCTCGGCCGACGAGCGCTCCGGATCGTAGAGCAGCCGCGACTCGAAGTAGGTGATGCCGCCCCAGTTCTCCATCGCGCCGCCGAACCCGCCCGGTACCGCAATCTCATCCAGCTTCGGCAACGGGTACGGCGTGCCGAAGTAATCATTAAAGTATTCCGTCACCTGACCCGAGCTATCGAGCGCGTAGCGACCGAGCGCTGCTTTGCCGCGGGTTGTGACGACACGATGCAACACGCCATTGCTTTGCTTGTCGATCGCGTCGAGCTCGCCCGCGCAGAGCACGTTCAGATAGCTCGCCATGGATGGCGTGGGCGCGAAGTGCAGTTCCTTGCCAGCAGCTGTCTTCGTTTCCTTCTCGACCGGCATGTTCGAAACAGCCGTCCAGTTCTCCGGCACGATCGCCGTCAGCTGAAAACGCGCGCGGAAGGCAGGTTCGTCCCAGCACGGGAACATCCGCCGCGCGTCGGTCGCTTCGAACTGCGTGCCGAGCATCACCTTCTTCGCGCCCGTGCCGTGTTCCGCATACGGCGCGTAATACAATCCAAAGCCGGCCTGGTTGATCTTACCCGAGAAGGTGAGCGCAAGCGTGTGCGTGCCGGGCTTCAGCTCGGCCGGCGCGGTGATCGTCAGCGTCTCCGCCTTGCGGTCGAGCTTGATGGCTGATTTGGCGAGCGGCTTGTCGTTCACCGCGGCTTTCGTGATCTCGATGTCGGCCGCGTTCAGCACCAGCTCGCGTGTCGGCTTCCGCACATCGACCTTGATCGTCTCCGAGCCG
>DATHXZ010000543.1:0-5612 GCA_035459405.1 Chthoniobacterales bacterium | reverse complement strand
AATGTCGCAGCGATCAATGCCAGGACAACTGCCCCGATGATCATGATGCGCTTCTGTCGCTTCTTCTTCGCGACGCCCGCGCGCGGGACGTCCATCGTGTTGGCCGGTTTGTCGAATCCGCTCGGACGCACGACTTTATCTTCCTGTTTCGCTGGTTGAGCCATCACCGTGGGTCTCCGCGGATTACAACCCGCCGACGGCGTACACGAACTGGAAGAGGCCGCTGATCGCCTTCGCGACCGGGAATGCCGCTGTAAGCACGATCAACGCAAAGAAGCCGGCCTCGGTCGCGAAATGGCTGCGCGCTTCGCTCTCGAAGTAAGCGCCGCTGATCCGGCGGAACGAAGGCTCCCCTTCACCGCGCGAACGGCCGCCGAAGTCGCGCATCGACGGGCGGAAGCAGTAATCAGTCTTCGGGATACAGGCACCGCGCAGGCTGCGAGTGTCGGGGAATTGGAAGGTCGGTTTCATATCTGTTGGCTATGGGTGAGATGCTCTGCGGTTTGGTTTGGATTCAGATATTCTACGCTCGCGCGGAACCCTATTGCAAAGCCCGTGCCAAGCGTGGAAACGAAGTTGTAAGCTGCACATTGTGTAAGGGTTGTGAATTACGGCGACGCGAGGGGATTCCTCCCGAGGCGCCGGTTGTGGGATTATGCCGTCCCGGTTCTGGGACAATGTAGCCACCGCCTCTGGGCGGCGCCGCGCTGCGCAAGTACGCCCGCATGCGCTTCCCACAGGGAAGCGGCTACAGCTAAGATTCGTCCTTCGGAACCCGAAGGAGCGCCTCGCAACCAGGCATTCCGCGCCGGTTCGCGAGACTGAGCGATCCGCCGTGCGCCTCCGCGATTTGCCGGCTCAGCGCGAGGCCGATGCCGGACCCTTTCGGCTTCGTCGTGAAGAACGGCACGAACAGATTCTGCGGGTTCATGATACCGGGCCCCTCGTCGCGGACGAAAAGCTCGACGCACTCGGACACCTCACGCCAACCGACGGTTACGCCGCCTCCGCTCTCGAGCGATGCATCGACGGCGTTGTGGATGATGTTGATGAGCAACTGCTCGAGCTGCGCGGCATCGGCGTGGATCGTGACGTTCGGACTCACGGCGATGCGGACGGGCAGCCGTGTTTCCAGGCTGACAATGCGCTTCACCAGCTCCTCGAACCTGACCCGCTCCTTTTGCGGCGCGGGCAGACGCGCGAGCCGCGCATAGGCCTGCATGAACCGGCTCAACGATTCCGCGCGTGTCGCGATGACGTTCAACCCGCTGCGCGCATCGTCCCGCCAATCCGGTGGCGGCGGATCGCGGCGCAGCAATGTCTCCAGGCTTCCGGCGATCGACTTGATCGGCGCCAGCGAGTTGTTCAGCTCGTGGCCGAGCACGCGGACGATGCGTTGCCATGCGTTGCGTTCCTCTTCGCGCAGCGTGCGGCTGAGGTCGGTGAGCACCACCAGTTCATGCGGTAGGCCGCGCTCGCGAAATGCACTTCGCCGGACGCCCCAGCGGCCGGAGCCGCCCGGAAAAGTGAGGGTCAGCGGCACGTCCTCATCGGCGTCGAGCACGACATCGAGATTCAACTCGGTCGCGCGCCGGTTCAGCAGCTTATCGATCGATCGGCCGAGGAGGTTCTCGCCCGCGCGGTTCACAAGACGAACCCGCCGTTCCCTGTCGAACGTGAACACCGCGACATCGATCTCCGCCATGATCGTGCGCAGCAGCGCCGTCGCTTCAAACGCGCCGAGGCGCTGCGTGCGGAGCGTTTCACCAAGCGCATTGATCTCGAGCAATACCTCGCCGAGCGCATCGTCGACACGCGCTCCGCGGGCGCGGATGGAGTAGTCACCCTCACGCAATGCGGCGAGCAGGTTCGTCATCGTTTGCAGCGGACGGATGATGTGCTCGCGCGCGCTGACCACAAAAGCGAGGCCGCAACCAACGATGACCAGCGAAAGCGTCCACTGCACCTTCGCCGTGTAGTCGCCGAACCAGAGCAGCAACAGGGCGATGACAGCAGATGGTGCCGCCGCGCCGATGACCAGCCACGTCAGATGGCCTTCGTGCGCCAGGCGGTGCCGCAATTTCCTGCGGGCGGATGTTCGGGTTTCGTTCATCCGCGGTGCAGCATTTGGCTACAGACCGTATTGCTGCAAGCGGCGATAAAATGCGCTGCGACTCAGCCCGAGCACCTCGGCCGCGCGGCGCGCGTTTCCATCGAAGCGCGAGAGCGCCTTCTTGATCAGGAACGCCTCTACTTCCTCGAGGCTCATGTCCTCGAGGCGCGCAGAATCATCACGCCCGCTCGTTAGGCCGAGATCGTTGGCCTTCACCTGTTGGCCCTGCGACATCAGCACGGCGCGTTCGATCACGTGATCCAGCTCACGGACGTTGCCTGGCCATTGATGCTGCATCAGGAGGTCCCGCGCCTTCTCCTCGAGTCCGCCGAGAGGCTTCCGATAACGAACCGCGTGCGAGCGGAGAAAGCTGTTTGCGAGCGGCATAATGTCTTCGCGGCGCTCGCGCAGCGGCGGCAACTGAATCTCGATCGTGTTCAGACGGAAGAGCAGATCCTGGCGAAACTTCCCCGCGGAGACGTCTTCATGCAGGTTTGCGTTGGTCGCGGAAACGATCCGCACGTTCGCCTTCAGCGTCTTCGACGAGCCGACGCGCTCGAGTTCGCCGGTCTCGATCACGCGCAGCAGCTTGGCCTGCTGGTTCATCGGGATGTTCGCGATCTCGTCCATGAAGAGCGTGCTTTCGTCCGCCAGCTCGAACCGGCCGGCGCGGTCCGTCTTCGCATCCGTGAACGCGCCCTTCACGTGTCCGAACAGCTCGCTCTCGAACAGCGTCTCGGAGAGACCGCCCATGTTCACGGTGATCATCGAATGCGACGCACGAGTCGAGAGCGCATGGAGGGCCCGCGCGACGACGCCTTTGCCGGTGCCGTTCTCGCCGGTGATCAGCACGTTCGCATCTGAAGGCGCGACGCGTGAGATCAGTTCCAGCACCGGACGCATGCGCGACGACTCGGCAATGATGTTGGGCGCATTTCCGCGCAGCAGCTGATTCGCCGCTTCGAGGCGCTTCCCTTTACGCAACGCCGCCGATAGCTCCAGTTGCGTGCGCACCACCGCAAGCAACCGTTCGTTATCCCACGGCTTCGGAATGAAATCGCGCGCGCCGCGTTTCATCGCTTCCACCGCGAGATCGATCGTCGCCCAGGCCGTCATCACCACGATCGGCAACGTGTTGTCGAGCGCCTGAATATGCGGAATGACCTCGAGCCCTTCCTGACCCGAAGTCGTGTCGCGCGTGTAGTTCAGGTCCATCAGGAGGAGCGAGTAATCACGCTTCTCCAGCGCCTGCAGCGCCCCCGCGAGCGACGTCACCGAGTCGGTCTGATACCCCTCGCCTTTCAGCAGGATGCGCAAAGCTTCGAGCACATCGGTCTGGTCATCGGCGATCAGGATTCTGCTCATCGAGTATCTGTGAACCGTGTTTCGCTCGCGGTGTCAATCGCGCTCACCCCTGTAGCGGCGGTGTGTGACCGCCGCCAATCTGTCGTGATGGCGCACGCGTATTCGGTGGTCATAGACCGCCGCTACAGAACGCACATGCCACCGGAACACGGTCGAGAACCGTAGTAATCTGCCAACGTGTCCATCGTCACATCCACAAAAGAACTGCTGAAAGCCATCGGCATCTGGAAGCTCGCGCTCGTCGGCGTTGCATTGATCGCGATGCTTGCCGCCGTTCGATTTTTCCCTGTCCTGGATTGGATCAAAGCTTTCGGGCAGTGGTCCGCGCAACTCGGGTTTGCCGGCGCAGTCATCTATGGCGTGGTCTTCGGGATCGCCGCGATCCTGATGGTGCCCTGCCTGCCGTTGACAATCTTCGCCGGCTTTGCGTTCGGGATGTTTTCGGGACTGGTGGCGGTTTGGATCGGCATCGCCGTCGGTGCAGCGTTCGGCTTTCTGTTCGCGCGCTACGTTGCACGCGATGCGGTTTCGCAAAGGCTCGCGCAAAACACGCGCTTTAGGGCGATTGACGGCGCAATCGCCAAGGAAGGATGGAAGATCGTCGGTCTCCTGCGCATGTGCCCGGTGCCATTCGGGATCACGAACTACCTTTACGGCCTGACCGCGATTAAGTTCTGGCCCTACATGGCAGCTACGATGGTCGGCCTGCTGCCGCCGAACATCGCGTTTGTGTATCTCGGCGCGTTTGGGAAACGCACGCTCGATGGGCCGCGTCATCCACTCGAGTTCGTGCTCGGCGGGCTGGCCCTCGTGGCGCTGCTGGGTGTGATGTTCATCCTGCGCCGAATCGCGCAGCGAGCGACCGCCGGTCAGCTCCAAGCTTCCGGCTAACGTCACGCCGCACGGCGCTTCGACGCGCGCCCCGGCCGGAGCAGCCCGAGCAGCAGCATCGTCGCGATCCGCTCCGCTTTCCCTCGGCTGGCTTCACGGCGCCGTCCTAGTTCCGACGCGCTCAGATTGTAGGGAAGGAGCGCATTCGTTGCCGAAATGATCGCGGCCGCCGCGGCGGTACGCTCCTCCGGCACGATCGTGACCACGCTTTGGGCCTCCTTCAGCACTTCGGCGAATACTCTGGCTTCGGCGGCGAAATGCTTTTCGCTGCTGCAGAAGCAACGGCCCGAGCTCACGGATCACCTCGCTGATCGTCTCGGGATAATGCTGCACGCTGTCGAAACGCTGCATCACTCGCAGCACCATCATGCGGAGAACCGATCATCGTAAGCACGTATCTTCCATTAATTTCTCCGTTGGTTTGGCTAGGCTTTGAGGGAGCTGAACAAAAAGCCCGCCGTTTTTGGTCCCCGTAGGTTCCTCCCTCGTGTTTCCACTCGTGATTGGCTGCGCGGACACGCGACGCGCGGTCGTGCCGGCACAGGCTATAAGGGGAGCGGGCTCGTGTTAGGACTTAAAACCGACGGTTCGGGACATCGCCTAACCCATCGTTGAAGTGTGCGCTGTCGCAGCGGAAAGACCCTCCGCATCGCCGGCTGAGTGGTGACGCTGAGACAGCGCACGCCACAACGGCTCCTCACCGCCGTATCTCTCGAGGCGGCTACTTCGCCGCCAATCCAGCGAACAATGCCGCGTAGATCTCAATTCCGTCCCAGAGATTCTGCAGTCGCAGGTTCTCGTCTGCCGCATGCTGGTTGTTATCGTGATTGACGATCGGGAGCCCAATCGTGGGTGTGCCGTTTGGCTGTTGAAATAAATACATCGGAATGCTTCCGCCGAGCGTCGGCAGGCGGACGGGATCGTGCCCCGCGGCAGCCATCACCGCACCGACTTCAAGCGAGAGCGGCAAATCGAGCGGAGTTCTCGCCGCCGGATAACCGGAACCCCACCGGACCCGCAGGAGCTTAGGATTCGCGACGCGTGCCGCAGCGTCCGGCTCGTCGCGGATGATCGTATAGCCGCGCTGCTGGAAATGCCGCTCGACTAGAGGCCTGATTGATTCCGGCGTCTGCTCAGGCACGAGGCGAAAATCGATCGAGGCATGCGCTTCCGTCGGGATGACGTTCGCCGCCTTTTCACCGACGCGCCCGGCTTCGAGACCTCGCACGTTTAACGCCGGCAA